>JANPKC010000106.1:0-20925 GCA_031425855.1 Actinomycetes bacterium
GCCGCATTGCCTCTGCGCGTTGCTGCGGAGTCGGGTGGGGGTGCCAGCTCATAAGGTCGGCGCAGCAACCCAATAGGCGGTCAAGCTATGAAGACGAGTCACATGCTGTTCTGCGCGGTGCTGCTGGTCGGTGGCGTCGTCCTGCTGGCCAGCGGGCTGGGCGGCCTTGCGTTCCTGCCGCTCCTCCTTTGTGGGCTGATGATGGGTGGAATGATCTGGATGATGATGCGGCCGGGCCGTCATGACCGTGGCGATCGCTGAGGCCGGCGCAGTCTCTGCCGGTGGCGATGCCAGCCCAGCCCGATCGCGGTTTGGCAGCCGAGTTTGGGGTGGCATCGTCGCCTTCTTCGGCGTCGTCACGGGGGTTGCACCGCACGTTCTTCATCACATCGGCCCTCTAGCCGGCGCCGCGCTCTTTGCCGGCCTCGGCGGCCAGGTGCTGTTTTTCGTCCTCGGACTGGCGTTGTCGGTGCCGCTCTTGTTCAGGCTCTATCGCCGTTTCGGGACTCTTCTCGCGCCCGCGGTCGCGACAGTCGCCTTCGCCGCCGTCTTCACCTTTTCGAGCGTCGTCGTCGCACCGCTCCTGACGGGCAGCGACGGGTCGCCGGCAACCCCTGTCGAGCCGCTTCATGACGACGGCCACCACCCGGAAGGGGATCCACCAGGATGAGCTTCGGGTCGACAACAGCGTCCACTGGAATGCATGGCGCGAACGGTCGCCAGACCGTCACGGCCGTGCTACATGTCGGGGGCCTGCACTACGCGTCCGAGAAAGCAGTCGTTGAGCGGTCGCTCGCGGCTCAGGCCGGCGTCGTGGCCGTCGAGGCGAACCCGGTCGCGCAGACGGCGACGGTCGAGTACGACCCGTCGGCGACCTCGATCGAGCAGCTGAAGCAGTGGGTCGAGGACTGTGGCTTTCATTGCGCGGGCCGCTCCGCCCCGGGACACGTCTGCGATCCGCTTGCGCACGAGGACGTCGACACGCCCGCTCACGACCACGCTGCTGCCGCGCGCGCCGACGACGCCCACGGGGGCGGCCACGGCGGTCATGCCGGAATGTCGATGGCCGAGATGGTGCGCGACATGCGCAACCGCTTCGTCGTAGCGGTCGTGCTGGCGATCCCGATCGCGGTCTGGTCACCGCTTGGCGACAGCCTCTTCGGCTCCACGCCGCCCACGCCGTTCGGGGTCGGCGACGAGCGCTTCTCGTTCTTCCTCAGCCTGCCGGTGGTCTTCTACTCCTCTTCGCTCTTCTTCGTGGGTGCCTGGAAGGCGCTGCGCGCGAGGACGCTGGACATGATGGTGCTTGTCGCCGTCGCGATCGGCACCGGCTGGATCTACTCGGTCGCCGCCACCTTCTGGATCGACGGTGAGGTCTTCTACGAGGCGGTGGCCTTCCTCGCTGGGTTCGTCCTGCTCGGGCACTGGTTTGAGATGCGCGCCCGTGGGGGCGCCAACGACGCCATCCGCGCGCTGCTCGATCTGGCGCCGCCGAAGGCGGTCGTGATTCGCGACGGGAAAGAGGTCGAGGTTCCTACGGCCGAGGTTCAGGTCGGCGACCTGCTCTTGATCCGGCCGGGCTCGAAGGTGGCCGTCGACGCCGAGGTAGCCGAGGGCGAGAGTGCGGTCGACGAGTCGATGGTGACCGGCGAGTCGATGCCCGTGACGAAGAAGCCGGGCGACAAGCTGATCGGCGCGACGATCAACAAGCAGGGGACGCTACGGGCTCGCGCGACCGCCATCGGCTCGGACACCGCCCTTGCGCAGATCGTCAAGCTCGTCCAGGAGGCGCAGAACTCGAAGGCCCCGGCCCAGCGGCTGGCCGACCGCGCCGCTTTCTGGCTCGTCCTGGTGGCGCTCGTGGGTGGGGTCGGCACGTTCCTCGTCTGGTACGTCCTCGTCGGGGTGCCCGTTACCAGCGCGCTCCTCTTTGCCATCACCGTCGTCGTGATCACCTGCCCGGACGCGCTCGGGCTGGCGACGCCGACGGCGGTCATGGTCGGAACCGGTCTCGGCGCGCGGCGCGGGATCTTGTTCAAGAGCGCGATCGCGATCGAGCAGTCTGCGCATCTGGACACGGTCGTGCTCGACAAGACGGGCACGCTCACGCGCGGGGAGCCGGACGTCGTCGAGATCGTCGCCGACGGCCTCGACGAGAAGGAGTTGCTCCGTCTCGTCGCGGCGGTCGAGCGCGAGAGCGAGCACCCCCTGGCTGAGGCGATCGTCAAGGCCGCCCAGAAGCGAGGCGTCGACTCCGTCCGCGCCGAGCACTTCGAGTCGGTCGCCGGGCACGGCGCGATCGCGACGGTCGACGGCCGCCGGGTCGCCGTCGGCAACCGTCGCTTGCTCGAGCGCGAAGGCATCTCTCTCGGCAGCCTCGGGGCTCGCGCCGACGAGTTGACCGCGACCGGTCAGACGGTCGTTCACGTCGCCGTCGACGGATCGCTCGTCAGTCTGATCGCGATCGCCGACGCGGTGCGCGAGACTGCGGCCGAAGCGATCGGGGCGCTCAAGGAGCTCGGCATCCGACCGGTCATGCTCACCGGCGACAATCGCCAGACCGCGGAGCGGATCGCAGCCGTACTCGGGATCGACGAGGTGCTGGCCGAGGTGCTCCCGGCCGACAAGGCGGCCAAGGTGGCCGAGCTTCAGTCCCAGGGGCGCAAGGTCGCGATGGTTGGGGACGGCGTCAACGACGCTCCGGCCCTCGCTCAGGCAGAGGTCGGGATCGCGATCGGCGCCGGCACCGATGTCGCGATCGAAACGGCCGACGTCGTGCTCATGCGCTCCGACCCGCTCGACGTCGCGATCGCGATCGGGATCGGCCGAGGCACCGTCCGCAAGATGCGCCAGAACCTCACCTGGGCGATTGGCTACAACTCGCTCGCGCTGCCAATCGCCGCCGGCGTCTTCGAGCCCTGGGGGCTCATACTCCGGCCCGAGATCGCGGCGATCTCGATGTCTGGCTCGAGCGTGCTCGTCGCGGTCAACGCGCTGGCGCTGAAACGGCTCAAGCTGTCGCGGCGGGGCACGGATCACTCATGACTGTGCGCCACGAAGGCTCGCGGCGTACGACCGGCCACCGTCTCGTCTACCATCGTCCCCTGTGATTCGGCTGCGCCAATCAATCGAGGCGGGGCTGCGGCATCCGCTACTTGGCCCGCTGCTCCTGCTCTTCCTCGCGCTCATCCTCGCCTTCATGTTTCTCCACACGGTCGAGCATGGTGTCAACGGGCTGCTCTTCTCGTGCGTTCTTCTGGTCGCGACCAGTCTTCGACTAGTGGTCGTGCTCGGTCGCACGTGGCGGGCAGCGACCGACCAGCTGTCGCAGTTCGGGCGCGCGCCACCGAGGCGGGCGCTCGGCCTCCTTCCGCCGAGCCGGGTACCGCCTGTTCTCTTCGCTCTCCCTCTTCGACTCTGACGCGCGAGCGCCGCCAGGCGCTGCTGTTCGCTGTTGTCGATGAGGAGGGACGAGCTTGCTGTTCAGTCAAAAGACTGCGCGTTGGGAAAATAGGATCGGCGTTTCGCTCGCGGCGCTTGCCGCAGCTATGGTCGTGCTCTTCGGCGCGGCAGCGGCGAGCGCGGAGCCGATCGGTGACAAGCGTCGACAGGCGGACTTGATCCTCGCCCAAGTGCAGGAGCTCGACGCCGAGGTCGGCGCCGCGGCGGAGCGCTTCAACGGCGCAAACTACAAACTCGACCAGCTCAGCGCCCGCCTCCGGGAAACACGGACAGATCTGAAGCGGGCGCGAAAGCAACTCGGCACGGCACGCGGACGCGCCAGCGAACGGCTCGTCCAGCTCTACATGAGCGGTACGGGGCCATCGACGCTGGAGGTGATGCTGAGCTCGGCGAGCTTCGGCGACATGCTCGACCGGCTCGATGTCGGCCAACGAATCCTCGAGCAGGACACCCGGATCGCCGCTGACCTGAAGGGGCTCACCCTCCGGACGAAGCAGCGTGAGCGCCAACTGGACGCCTCAAGAGCGAAGCAGGCCGGCCTCGTCGGCCAACTCGAGGCCGAGCGCAGTGCCATCGCGGCGAAGCTGAACGAGCGGCGCCAGCTTCTTGGTTCAGTGCAAGCCGAGGTCGATCGGCTCGAGGCTGCCGAGCGCGCGCGGCAGGTCGAGTTGCGCCGCCGCGCCGAAGCGGAGCTTGCTCGCCAGCGCTCCTTGGCCGCGGCGCAGGCGCGCCGAACTCCAGAGGCTCCCGAGACGCCGGCAAGCCCAGCTGCGCCCAGCGTGACCGCTGACCCGGTTGTCGAAGCGCCGGCCGCGCCCGAGCCGACACCTGCTCCCGCTCCGCCCCCTGCGGACGCTAGCCGCGGCGCTCAAGTCGTCGCGATCGCAATGCGGTACCTCGGTGTTCCCTACAAGTGGGGCGGAGCCTCTCCCTCGAGTGGGTTCGACTGTTCCGGGCTGACCATGTACGTCTTCGCTCAGATCGGAGTGTCGCTCCCGCATTACGCCGCCGCTCAGTACGGTCTCGGCCACGCCGTCTCGAAGAGTGAACTGCAGGCCGGCGACCTTGTCTTCTTCCGCGGCCTCGGGCATATGGGCATGTACATCGGCGGCGGGAACTTCATCCACGCGCCGAGAACGGGTGACGTCGTCAAGATCTCGAGCCTGAGCGACCCGTACCGGGTCGCAAACTGGGTCGGCGCAAGGAGGGTCCTATGAGGCGCGCGGCCCTGGAGGCGGCGATGGTCGGCGCGTTGGCGCTGCTTCTCGTCGGCTGCGGTGGAGGTAGCGAGGAAGCCGTCCCGGAAGGATTCACCGGCGTGCCCCTCGAGCTGCAGGATCCCGGCCCTGTTCACGTACACGGGCTCGGCTATGACTCGAGGCGCAAGATCCTCTACATCGCCACCCATACCGGGATGTTCGAGCTTGCGGACGGCGCCGCGACGGCGACGCGAATCGGGGACAGCCACCAGGACACGATGGGGTTCACGCTGGTCAAGCCGAACGTCTTTCTTGGCTCCGGCCACCCCGACGCACGCGAGGAGCTGCCTCCGCACCTCGGCCTGATCCGGTCAACCGATCGTGGTCGCAGCTGGACGCCCGTTTCGCTGCTTGGCGAGGCGGACTTCCATGTCTTGCGGGCTCGCGGAACGAACGTCTATGGCTTCGACTCCAGCAACGAACGCCTACTAGCGAGTCGGGACTCCGGCCGAACGTGGACAACGCTGCAGGCGCCTGAGGTCTTGCTCGACATCGCCGTCGATCCAAGCGATCCCAGGCATCTGCTCGCGTCGGGCGGCGCCGTTCTCTATCAGTCCGAGAACGGGGGACGCACCTGGCAGGCTGTCGCAAGCGGCGTCTCCGGCTACCTGGCCTGGCCGAGCAAGAAGCGACTCTTTGTCGCCACACTCGACGGGGCATTTCTAAGCGCAGCAGGTGCGAAGGGACCGTGGCGTTCTCGAGGCCCGCTTGACTCCCCGGTGGCAGCGCTGCTCGCGGTCAGCGAGAGAACCCTCTTCGCCGCGCTCCACGACGGCACGATCAAGCACTCCAGAGACGGCGGCGTGACCTGGAAGGTGCGCGCGACGCCGTGACCTCACCGACACAGACAACTCAAGTTCGGAGGAGACAGAAACCGATGAAACTCAAGAGCCGTTCGGTCGTCACCGGTGTAGCCCTCTCCGCGCTCGTATTGGTCCTTGCCGCATGCGGCGGAAGCGACAGCGATTCAGGGCCGGAGGCTACCCCGACTGGCGCCGCATTCGATCAAGCCTTTATCGACGCCATGGTGCCTCACCACGAGGGGGCGATCGAGATGGCGACGGCCGCGAAGGAGGCCGGGCTCAGCCAGCCCGATCTCGTCAACGTTGCCGACGACATCCTCGCCACGCAGCAAGTCGAGATCGACCAGATGAAGCAGTGGCGTGAAGACTGGTTCGGCTCGAGCATGATCGATCCGAAAGGGGCTGAAGCCCTCGGTCTCAGCGAGTCGCAGATGGGGATGCAGCACGACGCCGACGCGCTCACGACCTCGGGCGACGTGAACACCGACTTCGCCCAGATGATGATCACGCACCATCAAGGCGCGATCGAGATGGCCAAGCTCGCCGCCGATAGTGCCGAGCACAACGAGATCAAGGATCTCGCGGAGGAGATCATCCGCGCCCAGGAGCGAGAGCTCGAGATCATGCGGCCCCACGCGAGCGGCATGGACCACGGCTAGACGCTCGCGATGTTGAAACGCGTACCCCTCAGTCGTTCTCGTTCCGCGCGCCGAGTTGTCCTGGCGGTCGCAGTTGTCCTCGTCCTCACCGCCGGCGGGATCGCCCGCGCGGGCTCGCACCAGGGCAGCCAGGAGCTGCGGGATCGGGCCGCCGACGCGCGCGCGCAAGAGGAGGCGCTCACGGGGGACATCGCCGCCCAGAGCGAACAGATCGACGGGATCGAACGTGACCTCAGCGTCCTAGGCGACGAGGTTGCCCGGCTCGAAGCCCGGCTGGACCGGTCGAAGTCGCTCCTCAGGGCGGTCGAGAAGGAGCTTGCCGAGAAGAAGCGCACCCTCATTCGAGCCCGCGAGCAACTCGTGGTCGCGCAGCGACGATTGAGCGCGAGACTCGTCCAGATCTACACCTCGGACGAGCCCGATACGATCGCTGTCGCCCTGGGTGCCCAGTCGCTCGACGACCTGATCGACGTCATCGATGTGCGTTCACGCGTGCTGGAACAGGATGGGCAGCTCGTTACGGAGATCGAGGCGCTCCGGTCGAGGGTGACACGAGAGCGGGACCATGCTGCCAAGCTCCGCAGGAAGCGGGCGACCGAGACCGCCACGATCGAGTCCCACACGAAAGAGCGCCGCCAGGCCATGTCCAGCCTTGTGGCACGACGCGACTCGCTCTCCAGCATGCGCGCGGTGAGGCAGCGTTCGCTCGCGTCAGTGCAGGTGCAGCGACGTGAGTGGGAAGCGCAGGCGGACGCGCTTGAAGCAGCGAGTGCCCGAGTGACGTCCTCTATCCAGTCGCCACCGGCAAGTCTGTCGAACTTGCCGACGCCGCCGTCTTCGCCGTCGGCAGGCTTCATCTGGCCGGTACGCGGAACGGTGGTCTCGCCGTACGGGCAGCGCTGGGGACGACTGCATTCCGGCATCGACATCGCCGCTCCGGCCGGAACGCCAATCGCTGCCGCGGCCTCGGGCCAGGTCGTCTACGCCGGCTCGATGAACGGATACGGGCTGATCGTCGTGATCCAGCACACGGGCGGAATCGCTACGGCCTACGCGCACAACTCGAGAGTCGCGGTGTCGGTGGGGCAATCGGTGGGACAGGGACAGACGATTGCCGCAGTCGGCTGTACGGGCCACTGCTTCGGAGACCACGTCCACTTTGAGGTCCGGGTCGGAGGAGGCCCAGTGGATCCGATGGGCTACCTCTAGCCGCGGAGGCGCGAGGTCGACCAGCGTCAGTGCGTAAGCGAGGAACCGAGTCAGGTAACGGTTGTCTTGATGGGCCGGAGTCACTCTGATCTTTGAGCAGCGTGTCGAGGCACATCGAGCACCGCCCGAGGCGCGACCTGCAGGTCACCGTCGCTGCGGCGTCTCGCCGCCCGTTTTCTGGGCCGAAGGCGATGTCGCCGAGGATCCCGTCCCGGACCTGCGTCCGGCGTCGTGGTCGACCGTGTCGTCCGCGTTCGGCCGCCCGCCGAGTCCCGGCAACGGTGTGTTCTTGTCATAGCGACAAGAACCTGCTACGGTAAAGGTCTTGGCGACCAAAACTACTCGAGCCGACGCCCCTTCCGGGTACGACCCAGCGCAGTTCCCTGCCTTCGCGGTGACCGTCGACATCGTGATCCTGACGATGTCCGAGAGCCGGCTCCACGTCCTGCTCGTGCGCCGCGGCGAGGAGCCGTTTCAGGGGATGTGGGCGATCCCGGGCGGCTTCAAGCGGCCGGTCGAGACGCTCGACGAGGCGGCGAGGCGGGAGCTCGCCGAGGAGACCGGCGTCGACGCCGCCAGTCTGCTGACCCAGTTCGGCGCCTACGGCGACCCTGGACGAGACCCGCGCATGAGCGTCGTCACGGTCGCGTATCTCGCCGTCGTCCGCGACGTCGGGGAGATCGTGGCGGGCACGGATGCGGCCGAGGCGTCCCTCGTCCCGGTCGGCGACGTGCTCGACCGGAAGGTCGAGCTCGCGTTCGACCATCTCCGGATCGTCGGCGACGCGATCGAGCGTGTCCGGGTCGAGCTCGAGGTGACCGGGGTCGCGACCGCGTTCGTCGGCGAGGCGTTCACGCTGGCCGAGCTGCGGGCGGTCTACGAGGCCGTCTGGGGCGTGCAGCTCGACGCCGCCAACTTCCGCAGGAGCGTCGTCGCCGACGACGGGTGGGTGATCCCAACGGGTCGTCGGGCGCAGCCCGGCCCGGCCGGCGGCAGGCCCGCGGAGCTCTACCGGGCCGGGCGGGCCTGGGAGCGCGGCGGCCCGATCCACCGGCTCCCGCGGACGTGGGAGGTGAAGTCGTGAGAGCGGTCGTGCACGACCGGTTCGGCCCGCCGGAGGTGCTGCGCATCGAGGAGGTCCCGGCGCCGGCGCCGAAAGACGACGAGGTCCTCGTCCGCGTCCGCGCGACGACGGTCAACCAGACCGACTGCCACGTGCGCCGCGCGAGGCCGATCGTCTGGCGTTTCATGATCGGGTTCTTCCGCCCGAGGTGGAGGACGCTGGGGAAGGAGTTCGCCGGCGAGGTCGAGGCAGTCGGGTCGGCAGTGACCGAGTTCGCCGTCGGCGACCGCGTGTTCGGGATGAAGAGTTACGGGACGAACGCGGAGCTGGTGACCGCTCGCGAGAGCCGCCTGGTCGCGCACCTGCCCGAGGCCCTGAGCTTCGAGGAGGGCGCAGCCGTCGTCGACGGCGCGTATCAGGGGCTGGTGGCTCTGCGGCGGGGGCGCCTCGGCAAGGGCACCCGCCTGCTCGTGTACGGCGCCTCGGGCTCGTGCGGAACGGCTTGCGTGCAGCTCGGGCGTCATCTCGGTGCGCACGTGACGGCGGTGTGCGGCACGAAGAACGTCGACCTGATGCGCTCGCTCGGTGCCGACGTCGTCATCGACTACCAGCGCGAGGACTTCAGGAAGCGCGGCGAGCGCTACGACGTGATCGTCGACGCGGTCGGGAAGCTCTTCGGGCTGCGCTACCGCGGCTCGCTCGTCCCGGGCGGCATGTTCGTGCTCACCGACGGGCTCTGGAACGTGCTGGGCGTCGTCCTGACCCGCTGGAGCAGCCGGAGGATCGTGGCCTCGTGGCCGCGGTACGAGAAGGAGGATCTCCTCTTCTTCAAGCGGCTGCTCGAGACTGGCGAGTACCGCGCGGTGATCGATCGCACGTATCCGCTCGAGCGGGTCGTCGAGGCGACGACGTACGTCGAGACCTGGCAGAAGACCGGCAACGTCGTCCTCACCGTCACATGAGGGCTGTCCTGCACGAGCGGTACGGCCCGCCCGAGGTGCTGCGCGTGGGCGAGGTCGAGCGCCCGGAGCCGCAGGAGGACGAGCTGCTCGTTCGCGTCCGCGCATCGAGCGTCACCCGCAGCGACTGCGGGGTGCGCAACGCCGAGTACTGGTTCGCGCGCGTCTTCACGGGTCTCAGGCGGCCGAAGCGAACAGTCGCCGGGATGGAGTTCGCCGGCGTGGTCGAGCAGGTCGGCTCTGCCGTGACGCAGTTCGCCGCGGGAGACGAGGTCTTCGGGATCAAAGGCGGGGCGAACGCGGAGTACGTCTGCGTACGCGGGTCGGGCGTGGTCGCGCGCAAACCCTCGTCTCTCAGCTTCGTGGAGGCCGCCGGCACGCCGGACGGCGCCCTCTCCGCGCTGACGATGCTGCCGGCACTGGGGCCGATCCAGGGCAAGCACGTCGTCGTCTACGGCGCCGCCGGCTCGATCGGGACCGCATCGGTGCAGGTCGCGAAGCACCTCGGAGCGCGCGTCACGGCGGTCTGCGGGACGCCGCAGGTCGAGCTCGTGCGGTCGCTCGGCGCGGACGAGGTCGTCGACTACCTGCACGAGGACTGGACTCGGCGGGGCACCTACGACGGCGTCCTCGACGCGGTCGGCAAGACCTCGTACCGCAAGGCCCGGCGCGCGTTGAAGCCCGGTGCCGCGTACGTGTCTGCCGACCTCGGCTACCTGTGGCACCTGCCGCTCCTGATCCTCGCGACCCGCTGGCTCGGCACGCGCAAGGCGAAGCTCGGGATCGCGCGTTACCGGCAGGAGGACCTGCTTCGCCTCCGCGAGCTCGTCGAGACGGGCGCGTACCGCCCCGTGATCGACCGCACCTACCCGCTCGAGGACGTGATCGAGGCGACGCGGTACGTCGAGACGGGGCAGAAGACCGGCAACGTCGTCCTCACCGTCGCGTGAGCCATGTCCACCCTGAAGGAGCGTCTCCGATGCAAGCGATCGTGTGCAGGAAGTACGGCTCGCCCGACGTCCTCGAGCTGCGGGAGATCGAGAAGCCGGCCCTCGCCGACGACCTCGTCCTCGTCCGTGTGCGTGCGGCGTCGGTCAACCCGGCCGACTGGTACGGCGTCGCCGGGCTGCTGATCGGCCGCCCGTCGACGGGCTTCCTCCGGCCGAGGAACGAGCGGACGGGGATCGACTTCGCGGGGACGGTCGAGGCCGTCGGCAAGGACGTCACTCACGTCGCGCCGGGCGACGAGGTCTTCGGCGCCAGGAGCGGCGCTCTCGCCGAGTACGTGACCGTGCGCGACGCGGTCGTCCCGAAGCCGGCGAGCATCACCTTCGAGGAGGCCGCAGCAGTGCCGGTCGCCGCGATCACGGCGCTCCAGGGGCTGCGCGACAAGGGGAAGCTCGAGCCCGGCCAGCGGGTGCTGATCAACGGCGCGTCGGGAGGCGTCGGCACGTTCGCTGTCCAGATCGCCAAGGCGCTCGGAGCCGAGGTCACCGCCGTCTGCAGCACGAGGAACGTCGAGCTCGCGCGCTCGCTCGGCGCCGATCACGTGGTCGACTACACGCGCGAGGACTTCACGCGCAGCGGCCGCCGCTACGACCTGCTGCTCGACGTCGCGGGCGGCCGGTCGTGGTCCGAGCTGCGGCGGGTGCTCGAGCCGCGGGCGACCGTCGTGATCGTCGGAGCGCAGAAGACCAGCCGGCTGCTGGGGCCGCTCGGCCACATCGTCAGGCTGCGGCTGGCGTCGCTGCGCGGAAGCCAGAAGGCCGGCTTCTTCATCGCGAAGACGAACCGCGCCGACATGGATGTCCTGCGGGAGCTGATCGAGACCGGAAAGGTCAAGCCGATCGTGGACACGACCTACCCCCTGGCCGACACCGCCGACGCGTTTCGGTACCTCGGCGAGGGCCACGCACGGGGAAAGGTCGTCGTCACCCTCTAGCCGCGCAGCTCCGACGCGCCGAGTCAGGGGTCGTCACACGGATGGATGCAGGAGCGGCACGGCTCCCCGCCAGCCGGAGCGGAGGACCTCGACCAGGGTCGGCGGCGTGATCAGAGCCGCCGCGCCGGCCGGGCGGGCGCGGCGCTCCGCGTATCCGGACGGCGTCCACCGGAGCAGCGCGTCGCCCAGCACGAGCCACGACTCGTCACCGTCGAGCACGAACGCGCCGTCGGGGAGGCCGGCCAGGCGAGCGCGATGCAGCCGGCGCGACGCTCCGTCGAGGCGCTCCGCGTGGAGGCGCTCGTCGATCTCCTCCGCTCGCGCCCCGACGAGCCCGGCGAAGCGGTCGTAGTCGTCGCGACGGCACTCCGCGCACGGGCGATGACCCGCCGCGAACGCCGTCGCCTCGTCGAGGAAGAAGAGCTCCGTGTACCGGCCGGGCTGCAGCAGCTGGGACCGGCGACGGCCGCGGAACTCGAGCCGGCAAGCGATCCAGCGCCTGCCCTGCCACTGCCGCCGGATCTCGCCGGCCTCGTCGTGCAGGCAGCCGCGGTTGCCGTAGACGAGGCCGCGCGCCGGATCCACGACCAGCTCGCCGAGCGGCGTGACGCGGTTTCGCAGCGGCATGCCGCGAACCCTAGATCCGAGTCGGGGGATGCGGGACGTCGGCCGTTGCGCCTATCTTGGAAGGTTGATGTCGAACCTGGCCGCACCGCAGCGCGACCCGCGCACCGCCTCGGCGACGCTCGAGCTCGTCTGGCAGGCGGACGCAACGGCGCTCGCGCTCGTGCGCGACAGCGACGGGGCGCTGTCGGCCGGAGAGCTGCGCGCGGGCCTGTCGGCCACGGCCGACCTGCCACTCGCCGGCCGGGGGATCTCGGCGCGGCGGCTCGACCCCGCCCAGCTCGTGGCGCTCGCCGACGCGCCGCCCCAGGACCTCGAGACCGGCGGCAGCGCCCGTGCGCTCTTCGCCGTCGTCCGGCTCGCGCAGCGCTCGGTGCGAGAGGGCCTCGTGCACCCGTCTCTCGATGCGGGCGAGGGCTGGTGGCACGCCTTCTGGGGTGCGACGCTCGACGACGGCGTCCAGGCGGCCCTTGCGGAGATCGCCGCGGCGCTGCCACCGGTCGGCGCGGGAGCTTTCGACGGCGACCGCGACGCGGCCGTCCACGACCTCTACCCCGTCCTCGTCGACCAGATCGCGCGCGACCGCCTCCGCGCCGACCGGGTGCGGCTCGCGCCGTCGAAGGCCGGTCGGAGCACCGCGCTCGACCTCTTCCTGGAAGGGCTCACCGCGGCCGACGCCGCCCTCCCCCGCCACTCCGGCTTCGGCACGCTCGAGCGCCGGCTCAGCGACTGGGTCGACAGCGGCCTCGGCACACTCGTGCGCGCGAACTGGCGGCTCGGCCTCCACCTCGACGAGCGGCCCGCCGAAGCGGCGGAGGACCCACCGCAGCTCGTGCTCGAGCTGTGGCTGCAGGCCGAGGACGACCCAACGCTCGGCCTCCCCGCCTCACTCCTCTGGGAGCGGAACGACGACGTCTTCGGCTTCCTCCGGGCAGGCGATCCCCGCCGCGACCTCGCCCGCAGGCTGACGGAGCTCGAGCCGGTGTTCGCCGACCTCGGGATCGAGCTCGACCGCGTGGAGCCGGCCGAGGTCGAGCTCGACCAGGAGCAGGTGCGCCGGTTCCTCCGGGAGGGGATGCCGCAGCTCGAGGAGCGGGACGTCCCGGTGCTGCTGCCCTCGTCCTGGCTGCGCTCGCCGGCGCGCGTGCGTGTGAACCTGGCGGCGACGAGCGCCCCGTACGGCCGGTCGAGCGGCCTGCTCTCGCCGGCCGACCTCGCCCGCTTCGACTGGCGGCTCGCCGTCGGGGACACAGTCCTGACGGACGAGGAGCTGGCCGAGCTTGCCGCGGCGAAGGAGCCGTTCGTCCGGGTCGGCGACCGCTGGCACGCCGTCCGCCGCGCGGATGTCGAGAAGGCGCTGCGCTTCCTCGACCGGCGCCGGGCCGGCGCCGGCATCGTCGATCTCGTCCGCGCGGTCTCCGGGCTGGAGACCGACGAGGCGGGGGTCGAGCTCGGCGAGGTCTCGCTCGACGAGTCGCTCTCGGCTCTGCTCCACGCCGGCGAGCGACGCTTCCGCTCGCTGCCCACGCCAGCGGCGATGACGCATCCGCTCTTCCCGTTCCAGGAGCGCGGCCACGGCTGGCTGCGGCTGCTGGGCGACCTCGGCGTCGGCGCGATCCTCGCCGACGACATGGGCCTCGGCAAGACCGTGCAGGCGATCGCGATGCTCGCCTCCGAACGGGAGGAAGAGGGCGGCGACATGCTGGGGCCGACGCTCGTCGTCTGCCCGATGAGCGTCGTCAAGCAGTGGGGCGCCGAGATCCACCGCTTCGCTCCCTCGCTCCGCGTCCACCTCCACCACGGGACCGCCCGCCTCGCCGCCCCAGAGCTCGCGCTCGCGGCGGCGGGCCACGACGTCGTCGTCACCTCCTACGACATCGCCACCCGCGACGCCGACTCGCTGGCCGCGATCGCCTGGGACCGGCTTCTCCTCGACGAGGCGCAGGACGTGAAGAACCCGGCGACGAAGCGGGCGCGGGCGCTGCGCCGGCTGCCGGCGCGGCGCAAGGTCGCGATGACCGGCACGCCGATCGAGAACCGGCTCGGCGAGCTCTGGGCGATCATGGACCTCGTCAATCCGGGCCTACTCGGGTCGCGCGATGCGTTCGACCGCGCGTTCGCCCGGCCGATCGAGCAGTACGGCGACGAGCGCGCGCTCGAGCGCCTGCGATCGATCGTCGACCCGTTCGTGCTCCGCCGCGCGAAGGACTCGCCGGAGATCGAGCTCGAGCTGCCGCCGATCACGATCGAGAAGGACTACTGCCGCCTGACCGTCGAGCAGGCGAGCCTCTACCGGGCGACGGTCGACCGGTGGATGTCGCGGGTGGAGGCGCACGAGGACCGCTTCGGCCGCCGCGGCGCCGTGCTGGCGATGCTCGGCCACCTCAAGCAGGTCTGCAACCACCCCGAGATGCTGCTCACGACCGGACGGCCGCTCGACGGCCGCTCGGGCAAGCTCGAGCGGCTCGTCCAGCTGCTCCGTGACGTCCCGCCGGGCGACAAGTCGCTCGTCTTCACGCAATACCCGGGCTTCGACCGGCTCGTCCCGCACCTGGCGGAGCGGCTGGGCGCGAGCGTCGGCTTCTTCCACGGCCGCCTGAACGCCCGGCAGCGCGACGAGCTGCTCACCGCCTTCGCCCGCGAGGACGGCCCGTCCGTGCTCGTGATCTCGATCCGGGCCGGCGGCCGCGGGCTCAACCTCCCGGCCGCGAACCACGTCTTCCACTTCGACCGCTGGTGGAACCCCGCCGTCGAGCAGCAGGCGACCGACCGCGCGTACCGCTTCGGGCAGCGCAAGCACGTCTACGTGCACAGCCTGATCTGCAGCGGCACGCTCGAGGAGCGGATCGACCTCCTGCTCGACTCGAAGCGGGAGCTGGCGGAGAAGGTGATCGCCGGCCGCTCCGAGGACTGGCTCGGCGACCTCGATCTCGGCACGATCCGGGCGGCCGTCGAGCTGTCGGTCGATGCAGTCGAGGAGGCCGCATGAGCGTGCTCGACGACGGCCGGCCGCTGGTCGTCGCCACCGAGCGCGAGCGGATCGGCCAAGGGCCCTGGTCGCGGCTCTTCGCGACCGCGGCCGTCGGGGACGAGGCCTCGTCGGGCGCCGAGACCGGCCGCGCGCTCGCCCGCCAGGGGAACGTGCACACGGTCGAGGTGGCCGAGGGCGTGTTGAGCGGCCGCGTCGAGGAGGACGGCGCCGAGCACCGCGTCGAAATCGCCGCAGACCCGGTGCCGCCGAGGATCTGGGCCGCAGCCTCCCGGGGCGGCCGGGGCAACCTTCAGGTCGAGGCGGCCGTCGCGGGACGCTCCCAGTCGGTCCAGCTCGAGCACGTGATGGCGGTCGACTGGGAGGAGCCGCTCGTTCCCGCCGCGCGGTCGCTGCGGCGGGCCTGCGGGTGTGGCCGCACGGGCTGCGCGCACGTGGCCGCGCTCGCGTACGTGCTCGCCGACCGGTTCGACCGCGAGCCGTCCCTGCTGCTCCGCTGGCGCGGCTGCACCGAGCCGGCCGAGACACGCGAGGAGACCGCGCCGGAGCCCGAGCCGATCCTGGCCGCCGACGAGATCTGGGAGGCCGGGCCGCTGCCCGAGCTCGGCCCGCCCCGGCCGCTCCCGACCGGCGCCGTGCTGAAGCGGCTGGGCCCGAGCGGGATCCAGGTCGGCGCGCACGACCTCGCCGAGGTGCTCGAGCGCGCGTACGCCTCGTTCGCAGGCTCGCGCTAGGCGACGTCCGGCGCGGCTGCCTTCGCCGTCAAGGCTTCGATGGGGACGATCTCGAGCGCGCGGGCGTGGGTGGCGCCGAGGACGACGGGCGGTGCGACTCCCGCTTCGTGCGCCTCGAGCCAGCGGGCGGCGCAGACGCACCAGCGGTCGCCCGGCTGCAGGCCGTCGAAGCCCCACTCGGGCCGCGGCGTCGAGAGGTCGTTGCCGGCCGTCTTGCTGAAGACGAGGAACTCCTCCGTCACCACCGCGCAGACGGTGTGGCTGCCGAGATCCTCCGGCCCGGTCGCGCAGCAGCCGTCGCGGAAGAAACCGGTCAGCGGCGCGGTCGAGCAGGGCAGCAACTCGCCGCCGACGACGTTGACGTCGGGGCCGCGGCCGTGCGCGCTCACCAGTCGGTGGGCTTGTAGTCCTTCAGGAACTGACCCCAGACGTGCTCGCCGGTGTTGAAGCCGTCGATGATCGGGTCGACGATCCGCGCCGCGCCGTCGACGATGTCGAGCGGCGGCCGGAAGCCGTGGTCGGCGGTCTTCCGCTCGGCGACGTGAACGGGGTCCTCGTCGGTGACCCAGCCGGTGTCGACGCTGTTCATGTGGATCCCGTCGGCGTGGTAGTCGGCGGCGGACGTCCTCGTCATCATGTTCAGCGCCGCCTTCGCCATGTTCGTGTGCGGGTGCCGCGTCGTCTTGAAGCGGCGATAGAACTGGCCCTCGACTGCCGAGACGTTGACGACGTGCTTGTCCCGCTCGGGCGTCCGCAGCAGCAGCGGCTTCAGCCGCGCGTTGAGCACGAACGGCGCGATCGCGTTGACGAGCTGGGTCTCCAGCAATTCGACCGACGAGACCTCGGCGAGCAGGAGCCGCCACGAGTTGCGCTCGCGGAGGTCGACCTGCTGCAGGTCGGCGTCGAGCTTCCCCTCCGGGAAGAGGTCTCCCTGCGCGTCCAGGTCCTCGGGAAGCAGCGGCAGCTGCGAGAGCTCGGCCGAGCGGGTGACGCCGACGAGCGTGGGCGCTCTGCCGTTCGGCGCCGCGGGCAGCATCTCGGTTCGGCGCAGCCCCTCGTAGGCGCCGAGCAGGCCGCGAGCTTCCGCGGGCAGCGACTCCTCCGACGCCGTCTCCGCCTCGAGCATGTGCCGGTAGAACTCGGACGGCCGCCGCACGGTCTGGCAGGCGTTGTTGACGATGAAGTCGAGCCGCTCGCGCGTCGAGCGCAGGTGCGAGCAGAAGGCCTCGACGCTCGGCGTGTGCCGCAGGTCGAGCCCGAACACCTCGAGCCGGTCGCCCCAGTCCGCGAAGTCCGGCTCGGCGGCGTAGCGAGCGGCCGCGTCGCGGGGAAACCGCGTCGTCACGATCAGCTGCGCGCCTGCCCGGAGCAGCTTGATCCCGGCCTGGTAGCCGATCTTCACCCGGCCGCCGGTCAGCAGCGCGACGCGGCCGCTCAGGTCGGCCGTCTCCGAGCGCTTGCGGAAGTTGAAGGCCGCGCAGGCGGGGCAGAGCTGGTCGTAGAACGGGTGGATGTCCTGGTAGCGCTCCTTGCAGACGTAGCAGTGCTGCGGCTCGACGACCTCCCGGAACTCGACCTCGTCGACGTCGATCTGCTCGAACGCCTGCGGGACGAAGACGTTCGGCGTCGTGAAGACCGGTTGGGCGCGGCGGACGCGGATCCCCGTCTCGGCGAGCACGCTCTCGTCGCGGTCGAGCCTGGCCGCCTTCTTCTCGCGGCGCACGACCTTGTTGAAGCGCCGCCGCTGGACGACGTCCGGGTTGTGCACGTCCCCCGCCGCCGCGAGCAGCCGCGTGCGCTCCTCGAGCGGCAGGTCCTTGAGCAGGCTCCGGTCGCGGACGATCTCTTCGAGCACGTCGGCGGCGGCCTTGAGCCGCTCGACGACGCCGTTCTCCTCAGCCGCGGTCATCCGAGGAGGGTAGCGCCGCCGGCTTACGCGCCGTGTACACGAGGAAGTCGTCGGCGCCGGTCGGCTCGGCGTCCGTCAGCGCCGCCCGCACGGTCACGTCGACGAAGCCCGCGCGCTCCAGCATCAACACGATCTCGTCCTTGAAGTAGAGCGTCAGCATCAGCAGGTGCTCGTCCTCGGCGACCAGCGCGCCGTCGCGCCACATGAATGCCTGCATCTCCAGCGTCAACTGTTGCTCGAGCGGGTCGAGGTCGAGCACGCGGGACCGAAGCTCGTACTCGGTGCCGTCGGAGCCGACGCGCCGCTTCCCGGCGGGACGCCGCGGCCGCGGCAGCGCCGCGCGCCCCTCGGCCTGCCAGTGCTCCCACCCGTTCCCCTCGGCATACGGCACCTCGTTGTCGAGGACGAACGTGCCGCCCGGCTCGAGGTGGTCGTGGACGCGCCTCATCGCCTCCACGTCCTCCGACCGGGTGCTGCCGACGCCGAGGGCGCCGCACATGAAGACCGTCCGGTAGCGGCGCGGCAGGTCGAGCTCGTGCTTCGGCTGCACATAGAGGTTGGGTGCCAGCCCTTCCCGCGCGGCCGCCTCGCGGCAGAGCGCGATCATGTCCGCCGAGACGTCGCTGCCGTCGACGTCGAGGCCCTCGCGGAGGTAGGGGATCAGCAGCCGCCCCGTGCCGCACGCGAGGTCGAGCGCAGGACCTGCCGCGGCGTGGCGCCGGAAGTAGTCGATCTCCGGGCCGGTCGTGTTGAACTCGGCCCACCAGCGCGCGGTGACGCCGTAGTGCCAGGTCGAAGCGGTCATCGAATGTCCTCCTCGGGACGTGAGTGGGCCGCCGCACGGCGGCGGGAAGCGGGTCACGTGGCGAGGGACTTACACGGGAGCGACTCTGCCCCCTCCGGGAGGCGATTGCAAGGGTTTGCCGTCCCCCGCGCGCCGGAATGTCCTTCCCGAACCCGAGGAAGGAGCCCTGCATGAGCACGACCGTGATCGTCCTGATCGTGATCGCCGCCGTCGTCGTCCTGGCCGTCGGCGCGTACCTGGCCCGCCAGCGGCAGGCGCAGCAGCTGGAGGAGCGCCGCGTCGAGGCGGACGAGCAGCGCAGCCTCGCCGACACGAAGGCGCGGGAGGCGGAGCAGGCGCGCCTCGCCGCCGAGGAGCAGGCCGAGCGCGCCCGCGCGAGGCAGGTGGAGGCGGAGGAGCATCGCCGCCAGGCGGACGAGGTCGACCCGGACGTGGAGGTCGACGCGGACGACGCCGCCGAGGAGAAGGACCGGGTCTAGGCCGCCGCTAGCTCGCGGCGGATCCCGCGCAGCACGGGCTCGCGCTCGCGGAACGCGTCCACGACGTCCGGGTCGAACTGCCTTCCGCTCCCGGCGAGGATCTCCGCTGCCGCGTCGTCCCAGCTCCGGGCGGCGCGGTAGGGGCGGTCGCTCGTGATCGCGTCGAGCGCGTCCGCGACCGTGAAGACCCGCGCTGCGAGCGGGATCTCCCGCCCGGCCAGGCCGTCCGGGTAGCCGAGGCCGTCCCAGCGCTCGTGGTGGCCGCGGACGATCCTGAGCCCGTCCCCGTGCAGGAGCTCGACGTCCTGCAGCAGCTGCTCGCCGAGCAGGGTGTGCGTCCGCATCAGGCGCAGCTCGGAGTCGTCGAGCGGGCCGGGCTTCTGCAGCACGCGGTCGGGGATCCCGATCTTGCCGACGTCGTGCAGGAGGAAGCCGTACTCGACGCTCGGGTCGAGGAGGAGGGCGGGCTCGATCGCCTGCGCGAGCTCGACGGCGTAGCGCAGAACCCGCTGGGAGTGCGTCGCGGTGCCGAAGTCCTTCGACTCGAGCGCGCCGGCCAGCGCCGTCACCGTCTGGCGGTAGGTGCGCTGGAGCAGCGCCTGGCGCCCGCGCTCGATCTCGAGGAGGCGCCGCAGGTCGGTCGCGTAGAGCAGCAGCTGCTCGTCGGAGGGAACGGTGGTGCCGCCGTCGAAGCGCCCCGGGGTCAGGCCGCCGGCGAGCCGTTCGACGAGGGCGAGCAGCTCGAGCGGGCTGAACGGCTTGCGCAGGAGCGCGTCCGCGCCTGCGGCCCTCGCCGACGCCTCCGCGTCCTCCGCCCCGGTCAGCACGACGACGCCGATCCAGCTCGTCGCCGGATCGTCCTTGAGTTGCCGGCACAACGTCAGCCCGTCCACGTCGGGCAGCCCGATGTCGAGCACGACGACGTCGGGCGGCCGGGCCGCGACCGCGGCCCGTGCGGCGGCTGCCGTCGTCGCCTCCGCGATCTCGACGTCGATCAGCTCGAAGGTCGTCCGGAGCAGCGTCAGCAGCCCGGGGTCGTCGTCGACGAAGAGGACGCGGGGGCCGGCCGAGGGGAAGGGTGAGGCCGGCCCCCGCTCGCCGGCGCTCGGGCCGCCTCGAGGCCGGGTGCTGGAGACACGGGACTTGCCGCGCCGCTTCGACGCGTAGAGGGCGTCGTCGGCGGCCGCGACCAGCTCGGTTGCAGCGCGCGCGTCGCGCGGGAACGCGGCGACGCCGGCGGAGATCGTGGGCAGGGAGCCGCCGCGCGTCTGCGCGCCGAGGGCGTCCTGGATCCGGTCGGCGACCTGCCGGCCGGCATCGGCGCCGCCTGTCACGACGACTGCGAACTCGTCGCCGCCGACGCGGAAGAGCTCCTCGCCGGCACGCAGGACGCGGGTCGCCGCGCGCGCCACCTGCGAGAGCACTGCGTCTCCCGCCGCGTGACCGCCCGTGTCGTTGAAGCGCTTGAAGTCGTCGAGGTCGAAGAGGACGACTGCGAGCTCCTGCTCGATCGCCGCGGCCTCCCGCAGAGCGGCCTCGAGCCGCTCGTCGAGGGCGCGGCGGTTCGCCAGCCCCGTCAGCGCGTCGCGTCGCGCCTCGGCGTGCGTGAGCGCGAGCCGGCGCTCGGACGCGAACGCGGTCGCGGCGAGACCGGCGATGTCGGAGACGAACGCCTCGTCGGGGACGAGATCGGCGTCGGGCGCCATCGTCAGCAGCAGGGCGCCGAGCACGATCCCGTCGGAGACGAGCGGGACGGCGAGCGCGTCCGAGCAGTGCAGGCCGAGCTGGGCCAGCTCACGCAGGTCGTCTCCGTCCCCATGAACCACGCCGAGAGTGGAGTAGGCGCGCAGGACGAGCCCCGGCGCGGCCGCCAGCCGCCGTGATCTGGCGCCGCCCGCGCACCCGGCCAGCGACAGCGCCACCTCGGAGGAGGCGACGTAGGCGGCGGCAGCGGCGCCCCCGGTCAGCTCGAGCAGCTCCCGCGAGACGATCGTGCCGATGCTGGACCGGTTCGTCGCCCGGGCGAGCC
>JANPKC010000107.1:0-4140 GCA_031425855.1 Actinomycetes bacterium
GGCGATCTCGGCAGCTTCGCCGCGCTTCCTGACCACCGCCCAGTCGTCGGGCTCGAGCACGACGTCCTCCACCTCGCGGCGCTCGTGACCCCGCACGACGACGAACTGCGCCTCGTCACTCCGCACGCGCTCGTACTCCGACGGGCCGAGGCGGATCGCGAGAGCGCAGTCCTCGTCCCCGCACTCGCAGACGAGGTCGAGCCGGCCCTCGCCCGGCTCCCAGGTGCCGCTCGCGTCCCGCAGCCGCTCGTTCAGGGCTCGGAAGCGAACCTCGTTCTCGGCCATCTGACGCTCGCGGGCCCGCACGATGTCGACTTTACGCCGATAGAGAAACGGGCGGGACGGGTATGGCGGCTCCATGGCTGCGGGACTCGACCGACAGAGGCTGGAGCTCTACTTGCCGGCGGCGACGACTGCGATCGCGCAGGCTCGCGCAGCGGTCGACCGGCTCGAGGCGCTCGACGCCCATCCCGACGCCCGGTTCGCCGTCCGCCTGCTCGTCAGCGAGCTGTTCACGAACGCGGTCAAGTACGGCGCCCGGCGTGACGAGGCGCGCGTCCGTTTCGTCGTCGACGTCGGCGACTCGCGCGTCCGGGTCGAGGTCGGCGACCGGGGCAAGGGCTTCATCGCCGGTGACGTGGTGATGACCGGGCCGGACGGCGAGTCGGGACGCGGGCTCGCGTTCCTCGACGCGCTCGCGAACCGCTGGGGCGTGATCCGCAACGGCGAGAGCTGCGTCTGGTTCGAGCTGGATCTCTAGCCCGCGACGCGGGCGAGCTTGCTCTCGACGTTCGCCCGCGCGCGCTCGGCGAGCGGTGACGCGAGCAGCCGCTCGAGCAGCTCCGGGTCGGGCTCGCTGTCGTACCAGACGTCCATCAGCTCGACCACTGTCGGGTTGCCCTCGCCGCCGCCGAGCCGCTCGACGGGATCGCCGGCGGCGACCTCGCCCGGCTCGAGCACCCGGACGTACAGGCCCGGCCGGCGCGCGTCGGCGAAGCGCTTGACCCAGCCCGGCTCGCCCATCCGCGTCGCGAAGACCGAGCACGGGATCCGTGGCGCGGTCACCTCCACCAGCGCGGCGCAGAAGCCGTCGCCGAGCCGCACAGGCCCGGCGTCGAAGCTCGAGAGGGTGAGGTTCTCGCCGAACGTCCCCGGATCCGTGCGCGCGCCGATCTTCATCGGCTCCGCCCGGCCGGCGTTGACGGAGGCGAGCTTCACCGGGCGGCAGGCTCGAACCGCAGCTTCGCCAGGTTCCGCTCCGCGGGCACCCGCGTCGGGTAGTCGCGCGTGAAGCAGGCGCGGCAGACCGACGCCTCCGGCAGCCGCGTGGCGGCCTGCATCCCCTCGAGCGAGAGGTAGTGGAGCGAGGTGGCGCCGATCAGCTCGCGCATCTGCTCGACCGAGCGGTGCGCGGCTGCGAGCTGCTCCTCGTCGGCCATGTCGATCCCGTAGAAGCAGGGTGCCACGATCGGCGGCGAGGAGACGCGCACGTGCACCTCGGCCGCGCCCGCGTCGAACAGCATCGCGACGAGCTGCTTCATCGTCGAGCCGCGCACGATCGAGTCGTCGACGATCACGAGCCGCTTGCCCGCGACCTCGGCCAGGGGGTTGAACTTCATCCGGATCCCCTGCCGGCGCAGGTCCTCGTCCGGCTGGATGAACGTGCGGCCGACGTACCGGTTCTTGATCAGCCCCTCGCTGTAGGGAATCCCCGACGCGCGGGTGAAGCCGACCGCGGCGGGCGTGCCGGAGTCCGGGATCGGCATCACCAGGTCCGCCTCGACGGGTGCCTCGGCGGCAAGGCGCTCGCCCATCCGCACGCGGGCACCGTGGACCTCGGCGCCCGCGAGCGTCGAATCCGGCCGTGCGAAGTAGACGTGCTCGAAAATGCAGAGCGCCTGCCTCCCTTCCGGAACCGCCTGGGTCGCGTGCACGCCGTCCTCGTCGACCACCACCAGCTCGCCGGGCCGGACGTCCCGCTCGTACGTGGCGCCGATCAGGTCGAAGGCGCACGTCTCGGAGGCGACCACCCAGTCGGTCTGCCCACTCTCATTGGCGAGCCGGCCGAGCGCGAGCGGCCTGATCCCATGCGGGTCGCGGAAGGCGAGCAGCTTCCCCTCCGAGAGCGCGACGACGGAGTAGGCGCCCTCGAGCCGGGGCATCGCCCGTGCGACGGCCTCGGCGATCGGAGCCGGGTCGTTCGCGATCAGCGCTGCGATCGCCTCGGTGTCGGAGGTGGCGCCGAGCTCGATCTGCTCGGCGGCGAGCGCCGCGCGCAGCTCGGTCGTGTTCGTCAGGTTGCCGTTGTGGCCGATCGCGACGGTGCGGGCTCGGCCGTGATGGACGAGCGGCTGCGCGTTCGCCCACGCGTTCGAGCCGGTCGTGGAGTAGCGCGTGTGCCCGATCGCGACGTCGCCGGGCAGCGCCTGCAGCTTCTCCTCGTCGAACACCTGCGCGACGAGCCCCATGTCGCGCAGGACGGTCAGCCGGCCACGGTCGGACACGGCGATCCCGGCGGCCTCCTGGCCGCGGTGCTGGAGCGCGAAGAGGCCGAAGTAGGAGAGCCGCGCCACGTCGCGGTCGGCCGAGCGGATTCCGAAGACGCCGCACATTCTAGCCGTGAGCCTCCCGCAACTCGTCGAGCCCGAGCCCGAGCAGGCCGGTCCCGCCGACGACGCCCAGCTTCCGGATCGGGACGCCGCCGAGTCGCTCGACCTCGTCGGGCGCGCAGGCGAGCACGGCCTGGCCGCCGCCCTCGCCGAACCAGGCACGCGGGTCGTCCGGCAGCGTCACCTCGGCGCCGATCCCCGAGTGGAGCGCGGACTTCGCCAGCGCGACGGCGGGGCCGCCGAGCGAGACGTCGTGGACGAGCGAGCAGCGCGGCGCGGCGAGGCGGAGGAAGTCGATCAGAGCGGCCTCGGCCTGAAGGTCGAGCCGTGCGGGGCGGCCGCCGACCTCGCCGAAGCGGGCCTGGTACTCGGAGCCGGCGAGCGCAACGGGCGAGGAGCCTGCAAGCAGCACGACGTCGCCGTCGCGCCACGCCCCGGGAACCGTTCGCACGTCCTCGATCAGGCCGACGCAGCCGACCACGGGCGTCGGGTCGATCGCGCGCCCGTCGGTCTCGTTGTAGAGCGAGACGTTGCCGGACACGATCGGGAGCCGCAGCGCCTCGCACGCCTCGGCAATCCCCTCGATCGACTCGACGAGCTCCCACGCGATCGTGCCCTTCTCCGGGTTGCCGAAGTTGAGGCAGTCGGTCAGCCCGAGCGGCTCGGCGCCGGTGCAGGCGACGTTCCGCGCCGCCTCGAGCACCGCGAGCCGTCCGCCCGTGCGCGGGTCGAGCCGTCCCATCCGGCCGGTGCCGTCGAGTGAGACGGCGAGGCCGCGGTAGCCGGGGCGCAGCCGCAGCACGGCGGCGTCGAGCCCGGGCCGGCGCACCGTGCGCGAGCCGACGAGGTGGTCGTAGCGCCTGTAGACGTGCTCCCGGCTGCGGCTGTTGTCGGAAGCGAGCAGCTCCAGGAGCGCCTGCGGGTGCGCGGGCGCGTCGATCTCGCCAAGTAACAGACTGTTACTTGGATCCTTGCGCGGCGTCGGCTCGACGCGGTAGCGCGGGCACTCGTCGGTGAGCAGGCGCGCGGGGATCTCGCCGACGACCTCGTCGTCCCAGAGTGCGCGCAGGAGGCCGGTGTCGGTGACCTCGCCGACGACCGCGTGGTGCAGCTCCCAGCGCTCGCAGACCGCGAGCACGCTCTCGAGCATCTGCGGGCGGACGACCGCGACCATCCGCTCCTGGCTCTCGCTGATCATCACCTCCCAGGGCTCCATCCCCTCCTCGCGCAGCGGCACGCTGTCGAGGCGGAGGTCGATCCCGCACTCGCGCGCCATCTCGGAGAGCGAGGAGGCGAGGCCGGCGGCGCCGCAGTCCTGGAGCGACTCGACCAGGCCCGACTCGACCAGCTCGACGGAGACCTCGATCAGCTTCTTGCCCATGAACGGGTCGCCGACCTGGACGGTCGGCCGCTTGTCGGCGTCGTCCTCGCCGAGCTCCTGGCTCGCGAGCACGGATGCACCGCCGATCCCGTCGCGCCCCGTCGTCGCGCCGTAGAGGACGACGAGATTGCCGGGGCCGGTCGCGCCCGC
>JANPKC010000108.1:0-3349 GCA_031425855.1 Actinomycetes bacterium
GGCGGCGGTTTTGGCGGGTTGGTGGGGGGGCCGCCGGGGCGCCCCCCACACGCCGCCGTGAGTGCTCCGAGCTTGTCCTTCAGGTAGCGCACGTACGGCGCCGCGTCGATCGTCGGCGTCCCTACCACGCGTTCGAGCGTCTCCTGAGGCGTGAACTTGCGCCCGAGTGCATAGAGGTTCGTCCGCAGCCACTCGTGCAGCTGGCCGAACTCGCCCTGCTCGAACTGGTCGGGGAGGTCGGGCAGGTCGGCGATCACCTTCTCCCAGATCTGGACGGAGACGATGTTGCCGAGCGAGTACGTCGGGAAGTATCCGAAGCCGCCGCCCGACCTGTGCACGTCCTGGAGCACGCCCAGGGTGTCGGTCGGCACCGGGATCCCGAGGTACTCCTCGAAGCGCCGGTTCCACTCGTCCGGGAGATCCTTCAGGTCGATCGTGCCGGCGAAGATCTCCTGCTCGAGCTCGAAGCGGAGGATGATGTGCAGGTTGTAGGTCGCCTCGTCCGCGTCGACGCGGACGTACGACGGCTTGACCCGGTTGATCGCGCGGTAGAACCGCTCCTGGTCGACGTCGCCGACGGCCTCGGGGAAGGCGGCCTGGAAGGACGGGTAGAAGTGGTTCCAGAACTCGCGGCTGCGGCCGACGATGTTCTCCCAGAGCCGGCTCTGGGACTCGTGCAGCGCCGAGGAGACACCGTGGCAGAGCGGCGTCCGCTCGAGCGTCGGCGAGACGCCGTGCTCGTAGAGGCCGTGCCCGCACTCGTGCATCGCCGTGAAGATCGAGGTGATGTCGTCGTCGGAGTAGCGCGTCGTCAGCCGGATGTCCTGCGTGCCCGAGCTGGCCGCGAACGGGTGCACGGTCAGGTCGAGCCGCGCGAACGACTCGTCGAAGCCGAAGCGCCTGATGATCTCGAGCGAGTACGCGTGCTGCGCCTCGACCGGCCACGGGCCCGACATGAAGGCGTCGTCGCCCTCGACCGAGCCGATCTCCGCGATCAGCGGCACGAGCTCGGCCTTCAGGTCGTCGAAGACCGCACGTACCTCGGCCGTTTTCATCCCGGGCTCGAAGTCGTCGAGGAGCACGTCGTACGGCTCGTCGTAGCCGTCGAAGCAGTCGATGTAGCGGCGCTTCAGCTCGACCGCGCGCTCGAGGTAGGGGAGGAAGAGCGCGAAGTCGTTCTCCTCGCGCGCCTTCGCCCAGACGTCGTGCGCCTCGGCGGCCGCGCCGGTCATCTCCGAGGCCAGCGCGGCGGGGACGCGGCGCAGCTTCTCGTAGTCGCGGCGTGTGGTGCGGATCAGCGACGCGTCGTCGGAGTCGTAGTCGAGCTGCTGCTCGTACTCGGCGAGGTCGCCGAGGAGCGTGCCGATCTCGTCCGAGACGAACTTCTCGTGCGCGATCCGGTCGAGCGTCGTCAGCTGCTGCCCGCGGACGGGGCCGCCGCCGGGCGGCATCATCACGGTCTGGTCCCAGAAGAGCATCTCCAGGGAGCGGCGGAGATCGTGGATCTCGGCCAGGCGTGTTTTCAGCTCGTCGAAGCGCTCGTTCATCGTCTCTCCTCGGCTCGCAGTCGCCTGACTCTAGCCGTTTCCAGCGGATCTCAGTCTGCGGTTTGCCCGTGCTCCCGGGCGGGGAATCCCTGTCCGGAAGCTCGTACCCGAATCAGGAGGTTCGATGGGAATCATCGCGTTCATCATCCTTGGCGCCATCGCTGGGGCGATCGCCAAGGCGCTGCTGCCGGGGGACGACCCGGGCGGGTTCATCATCACGACGATCATCGGGATCGTGGGCGCCATCCTCGGCGGCTTCCTCGCCGCCGCGCTCTTCGGGGCCGACCCGATGGACGAGTTCTGGGACCTGAGCAGCTGGCTGACCGCGATCGTCGGTGCGATCGTCCTGCTGCTGATCTACCGCGCCGTCGCCGGTCGCGGTGGGAACAGGGCGACGGTCTAACCGACCGATGGTCGGGCCGCGAAGGCGGCCTCTTCAGGGGTCTTGGCGCGCTGAGCATCCGCTTCTGCGGATGCTCAGCCTGCGCTGAAAGACAACGGCTCACGGCCGCGCGGGAACGTGCGCACGGCCGTGAGCCCCCAGCCGTCCTCGCGCCAGATGTAGGTGAGGATGCGCAGCGTCTCCGCCTCGATCTCGTAGACGTGCAGGCCGCGGGCCTCGCCGCGGCGGTTGGGGCGCGGCTGCCCGAAGCCGGGCGCGATCGAGACGACGACCGCGTGCTCGCCGTCCGGCGTCGAGAGCTCGAACTCGCGCCGCTCGGCGACGGTGCTCTGATGGATGTGGCCGGCGAGGATCAGGTCGGCGCCCGCCTCGACGAGCCCGGCGAGCACCCTGTTCCGCTTCGCGACCGGCTTCTTCCGCGAGCGCCAGGGCGCGCCGAGCAGATGGTGGTGGAAGGCGACGATCCGGAAGGCGGTCTCCGGGACGCCGGCGAACGTGTCGGCCGCCTTCTGCACCTGGTCGTCGCGGAGCCGCCCCGACTGATGGCGCCACGGCCGCACCGAGTTGAGGCCGGCGACGACGAGCGCGTCGGAGCGGTAGACCGGCTCCGTCGTCTCCCAGAGCCGCTCGAACTCGCGCCACGGCTGCGTGAACCGCTTCGGGAAGGTGTAGGGGATGTCGTGGTTCCCGGGGATCGTCACGAGGGGGAGCTCGAGGCCGCGCAGGAAGTCCGCGGCGCGCTCGTGCTGGCTGCGCAGGCCGCGGTGGGTGAGGTCGCCGCTCGCGATCACGAGCTCGGGGCGCGACTGCTCGACGAGTCGTCCCAGCGCTTCGATCGACTCCGGCTTGTCGTTCCGGCCGAAGTGGAGGTCTGAGACGTGCAGGACACGGGTGGCCACAGGCGAAAGAGGCTATACAGTCCGATCATGGCCGACACCGGTTCAGACACAGAATCGGGGACCGAGTCCCCTGAGATCTTCGACGACCTCTACCTCGGCCTGAGGGCCGGAGGCGCGCTCCGCAAGCAGCGTCGCGGCGAGCCGCTGACGACCGAGGAGCAGGAGGCGCTCGGCCGCTGGAACCGGCTCTCGATGGCGCGGAAGACGGTCGCTGTCGGTGCTTTCGCCGTCGGCACGTTCGGGCTCGGCTTCACCCTCGGCGGCCTCATCTTCGGCCGCTGGCGCAAAGCCTGACCCGTCCGAAACGGACACCCGGTGTCAGAGACGACTCTGGCACGGTGTCAGAGACGAGTCTGACACCGGTTCAGCCGGTCTCGGCGTCCTTGGCGGAGAAGATCACCGCGGGCACGTCCTCGTCGGCCGGGTCCTTGTCGCGCACGACCACGTCGATCAGCGTCGCGATCACCGCCGCCAGCGGGATCGCCAGGATCACCGCGAAG
>JANPKC010000109.1:0-2123 GCA_031425855.1 Actinomycetes bacterium
TCGAAGCGATCGAGCGCGGGCTGCGCGTGATGGACACGACCGCGCTCTCGCTCTGTATGGAGAACTCGCTGCCGATCCACGTCTTCGAGCTCGCCGAGGGCAACATCCTCCGGGTCGCGACGGGCACCCAGGTGGGAACGATCATCTCGACCGCTGCAAAGGAGCACTGAATGCCGACCATCGAGGAGTTCCTGGACGACGCCAAGCGCCGCATGGACAAGTCGATCGAGACGACGCGGATCGAGTTCAACAGCGTGCGCACGGGCCGCGCCTCGGCAGCGCTTCTCGACCGGATCACGATCGACTACTACGGCACGCCGACGCCGCTGAAGAACATGGCGACGATCGGCGTCCCCGAGCCGCGGATGATCACCGTGCAGCCCTTCGACCCGAGCCAGATCAAGGCGATCGAGAAGGCCGTGCAGGAATCGGATCTCGGGCTCACGCCGTCGAACGACGGCAAGCTGATCCGCCTCCCGATCCCGCAGCTGACCGAGGAGCGGCGCAAGGAGCTCGTCAAGCTCGTGCGCAAGTACGGCGAGGAGGGCAAGGTCGCGATCCGGAACGTGCGCCGCGACGTGATGAAGCACCTCGAGGAGCTCGTCCGCAACGGCGAGGTGGGCGACGACGAGGAGCTCCGCGGCGAGAAGCAGGTGCAGAAGCTGACCGACGAGCACACGACCGCGATCGACGACCTGATCAAGCACAAAGAAGCCGAGATCATGGAGGTCTGAGGTCGCCACCGGCCTCAAATCGACCGACCTCGCCCGCAGCGTCGCGATCATCATGGACGGCAACGGCCGCTGGGCGGAGCGGCGGGGACTGCCGGTGGCGGACGGCCACCGCGAGGGCACGCGCGCGCTCCGGCGGACGGTCGAGGCCGCGATCGACCTGGGCGTGCGCTCGCTCGCCGTCTACGCCTTCTCGACCGAGAACTGGGCGCGGCCGGCCGACGAGGTCGAGTCGCTGATGGAGATCTTCGGAGAGACGATCGAGCGCGAGCTGCCCGACCTGGCGAAGCAGGGTGTCCGCACCCGCTTCATCGGCCGGCGCGACCGCGCGCCCGACTGGCTGCAGGAGCGCATGGCCGGGCTCGAGGCCGAGACGGCGTCGAACGACCGCCTCTCGCTCTGGATCGCGTTCGACTACGGCGGCCGTGCCGAGCTCGTCGACGCGGCGCGGCGGCTGCTCGAGTCCGGAGTGCGGCCCGAGGAGCTGGACGAGGAGATGCTGGCCGCAGAGCTCTATGCGCCCGAGCTGCCCGATCCGGACCTCCTGATCAGGACGTCCGGCGAGCTCCGGCTCTCGAACTTCCTGCTCTGGCAGCTTGCCTATGCCGAGCTCGTCTTCGTCGAGACACTCTGGCCGGACTTCGGCGAGGAGGAGCTTCGCAGCGCTCTCGCCGACTACGCAACGCGGCGGCGCCGCTTCGGCGGCCGATGAGCAACTTCGTCTCGCGGGTCCTCGTCACGGTCGTGGGCGTCCCCGTCGTGCTCTATCTCGTCTACCTGGGCGAGTGGTGGATCTTCGGCCTCGCAGCCTTCGCGGCGCTCGTCGCGCTGCACGAGCTCTACGTGATGGCGCGCTCGCTGCGCCCGCTCGTCCTCGCCGGCTACGCCGGGGCGCTCGCGACGTTGCTCGGAGCGCACCTGGGCGGGCCGGAGTGGATGGTCGGCGGCTTCATGCTCACGCTCGTGCTCGCGTTCCTGCTCTACGGGATCGCGGAGACGCGCCAGACCGCGACGGTGACCATGAGCACGACGGTGATGGGCGCCGCGTGGATCGCGCTCGGCCTCGGCCATCTCGTCCTGCTGCGCGACGTGCCCGAGCACGGCCGCCTCGCCGTCTTCACGGTGCTGCTCGCCGTCTTCGCCGACGACACCGCCGCCTACCTTGTCGGCAGGATGGTCGGCCGGCACAAGCTCGCCCCCTCGTTGTCCCCGGGGAAGACGTGGGAGGGGTTCGTGGCCGGCACCGCCGCAGCGGTCGCGGTCGCCTTCTTCGCGCTCTACGAGCAGGGATTCCTCACCATCCCCGAGTCGATCGCGCTCGGTGCCGCGATCGCGCTCGCAGGGGCGGCGGGAGACCTCTTCGAGTCGGCGCTCAAGCGCGACCTGCAGGTG
>JANPKC010000110.1:0-11263 GCA_031425855.1 Actinomycetes bacterium
CCCAAAGCGTCGCTTCGAGATCGGCGTCAGGCCGGCTTCGCGCCGCGGCGCCGCAGCTGGAAGCGGCTCTCCGTGCCGGCCCGCAGGCGTGCGATGTTCGCCCTGTGCAGCACGAGCACCGCGACGCACGCGATCGCGGCGAAGACGATCACCGGCCACGGCTCGCCGAGCGCGAGCCCGACGAACGGGAGCGCGACCGCGGTCGCCATCGAGGCGAGCGAGGCGTAGCGCGAGAGCAGGAAGACGACAACCCAGATCGCGAGCCCGACGAGGCCGAGCAGCGTCGCGACGCCGAAGAACGTCCCGCCTGCGGCCGCGACCGTCTTGCCGCCCTTCTGGAAGCGGAGGAAGAGCGGGCGCCAGTGGCCGAGCATCGCCGCGCCGCCCGCGACCACGCCGACGAGCTCGCCGACGAGGAGGGTCCCGACGAGCCCGGGGACGAGGCCCTTGGCGACGTCGAGCACGACGATCGGGATCCCGTACGCCTTCCCGTAGGTGCGCCAGACGTTGGTCGCGCCGATGTTGCCGCTGCCGGCCCGGCGGACGTCCTCGCCCTTGACCAGCCGCACGAGCCAGTACCCGAACGGCATCGACCCCAGCACGTACCCGCCGAGGACGACGAGAGCCGCCGTCATCGGGCTACTTGAGCGGGATCTGGTACTTCGAGACCCAGTCGTTCACGACGGCCCAGTCCAGATTGTCGAAGAAGGCGTCGATGTAGGCGCCACGGTCGGTCTGGAAGTCGAGGAAGTAGGCGTGCTCGTAGACGTCGAGCGCGACGAGCGGGGTCGCGTTCCAGATCGGGTAGGAGTTCTGGGCGTCGCCGATGTAGTTGAACAGGCGGCCCTCGTCCCAGTCGTACGCCGTCCACGCCCAGCCTCGGCCACCCATCCCGGTCGCCTTGAGGTCGTCGCGCCACGCCTGCGCCGAGCCGAAGTCGCGCTTGATCAGGTCGGCGATCGCGCCCTTGGGCTCGCCGCCACCGCCGCCGAGATGCTCGAAGTAGACCTCGTGGTTCTTGATCCCGCCGATCGCGAAGGAGAGCTCGACCTTGAGCGCGCGAACGTCCGAGTAGACCTGGTTCGCGCTGCCGAGGTCGGCCGAGCCGAGCTTGCCGAGGATCTCGTTCCGCTTGTTCACGTAGCCCTGGTAGAGCTTGTAGTGGGCCTCGATCGACGCGCGCGAGATCCCGTCGAGCTCCAGCAGCGCCGGCTTCAGCTCACGGGGCCTGATCTCCTCGTAACTCGACATCGATACCTCCACATCCTCTTCGGCGACTCGTCGGGAACGGCGCGGAGCATATCCTTCACCCCACTTGACGAGACGAAGGAGCCGCGATGCCGTTCAGCCTTCCCGACCTTCCCTACGCCCACGACGCGCTCGAGCCGACGATCGACGCTCGCACGATGGAGATCCACCACGGAAAGCACCACCAGGCCTACGTCGACAATGCGAACAAGGCGCTCGAGGGGACGGACCTGGCCGACGCGCCGGTCGAGGAGGTGCTCGCGAAGCTCGACTCGCTGCCGGCCGACAAGCAGGCCGCCGTCCGCAACAACGCGGGCGGCCACGCGAACCACTCCCTCTTCTGGACGATCATGGCTCCGGGCGGCGGCGGCGAGCCCTCGGGAGCGCTGGCGGAGGCGATCGACGCCGCGTTCGGCGGCGTCGACGCTCTTCAGGAGCAGGTCAACGACGCGGGCGTGAAGCGCTTCGGCTCCGGCTGGACCTGGGTCGTGGCCGACGGCGGCTCGCTCGCGGTGATGTCGACGCCGAATCAGGACTCGCCCCTCTCGGAGGGCAAGACGCCGATCCTCGGCATCGACGTCTGGGAGCACGCCTACTACCTCAACTACCAGAACCGCAGGCCTGACTATCTGGCCGCCTGGTGGACCGTCGTCAACTGGGACGAGGTCGCCCGGCGGTTCGAGCAGGCGAGCTGACGCGGGCGCTCGTCACGGGCGGCACCGGCAAGCTCGGTGCCGCGCTCGCAGAGCGGCTGCGCGCCGAGGGGTGGCAGGTGCTCGCCGCGGGGAGCGCCGACGGCGACCTGGCGCACGCGGACGAGGCCCGTGCGCTCGTGACGCGCGCAGCCGAGGAGCTCGGGGGGCTCGACGTCGTCGTCAACGGCGCCTCGGCCGGCTTCGAGGCCAGGCGGTTCGAGGAGCTCTCCGAGGAGGACGTCGACCGCGCGCTCGGCGCGACGGTCAAGGGGAGCCTCTTCGTCACGCAGGCTGCGACCCCGCACCTGCGGGCGACGCGCGGGCTCGTCGTCATGCTCGAGGACGTCGCTGCCTACCAGCCCTGGCCGTCGTTCGCGGCGCACTGCGCCGCCAAGGCCGCGCAGGCGATGCTCACCCGGACGCTGGCGAAGGCGCTCGCGCCCGACGTCCGCGTCTGCGGCGTCGCGCCCGGGGCCGTCGCGCTCGACCCCGGCGACGACGTCGCACGGCGCGAGGCCGAGACCGCGTTGCGCCGGATCGGCTCGCCGGACGACGTCGCCGGGGCGATCCTCTATCTCGCCGGCGCCGGCTTTGTCACGGGCACGACGATCGTGGTCGACGGCGGCCGGCTGCTGCAAACCGGCTCGAGCGGCCATGCGTAGACCCTGTGCATGGATGCGGCCTTGAGCCTGAGCGGACTGGCCTTGCCACGGGCGCGCCGAGCCGCGAGCATCCGGATGGTGCACACGGGGGAGACTACGAACGCGGAGCTGACCGACGGGGAGCTGATCGAGCGCGTCGCCGGCGGCGACCGCGCCGCCTTCGACGAGCTCTATCGCCGCTACACGCGGCCCGTGCTCGGCCTGGCCCTGCGCCGGCTCGGCGATCGCGGCCGCGCCGAGGACGCGCTCCAGGACGCGTTCGCCGCGATCTGGCGGTCGGCCGCGAGCTATGACCCGGCGCGCGGCCAGGGCGGGGCCTGGCTCTACACCGTCGCGCGAAACGCGATCGTCGACGGCGCACGCCGGCGCCCGGAGCCGCCGATGGAGGCGCCCGACGAGCCGTCCGGCGAGAACGGCCCGCCGGAGCAGGCGGAGGCCGCCTGGCTGGCGTGGCGGGTGCACGGCGCGCTCGAGCTCCTGCCCGAGCACGAGCGGCCGGTGATCGAGCTCGCGTACTGGGGCGGGCTCTCGCAGAGCGAGATCTCGGAGTTCCTGCACGTCCCGCTCGGCACCGTCAAGACGCGGACGCGGAGCGCGCTCGCCCGGCTGGCCGACCTGCTCGAGGAGGAGATCGCGTGAGCGACCGCTTCGACGAGCTCGTCGGCCACGTCGCCGACCCGGGCGAACAGGAGCGGCTGCGGCGCGTGCACGAGCTGCTGCTCGCGGTCGATCCTCCGCCCGAGCGCTCGCCCGCAGCAGCCCCGCTGCCCTCGCCCTCGCCGTCGCCGCTGCTGCCGCGGCGGCGCGGCCGTGCGCTCGCGCTCCTCGCGGCCGCGCTCGCGGCTGCCTCGTTCGGCGCCGGCTGGCTCGCGGGCGCGCGGGACGGCGAGGTCGAGCCGGAGCGCGTGATCCTGATGAACGGGACCGGCGAAACGCGCGGCGCGACCGCGTCGATCGAGCTGCTGCCCCAGGACGAGTCGGGAAACTGGCCGATGAACGTGCTCGTCCGCGGGCTCGAGCCGAGCCGCGACCGGGCCGACTTCTACGAGCTCTGGCTGACGAAGGACGGGAAGCCGGTCGACTCGTGCGGCCGCTTCACGCTGCATCCCGGGGTGACGACGGTGACGTTGAGCGTGCCGTACGGCCTGCGCCGCTACGACGGCTGGGTCGTGACGCGCGCCGGCTCGGACGAGATCCTGCTCACGACCTGAGCGGCTAGGGAGCCATGCGGTCGTTCGCGACGAACGCGGCGTGCGTGATCGGCATCAGCCGCTCGAGGAACGACTCGGCGGCGGCCGCGTACTGCTGGATCTCGTACTGCGCGTTCTCGTGGTTCCGGAGGCCGCAGAAGTGCATCAGGCTGCGCGGGTTGCAGCTCCAGTAGTACTTCGTGTACGTCGAGAGCGGCAGCACGGCGCGGGCGACCTCCTTGGCGACGCCCTGCTCGAGCATCCGCTCGTACGCCTCGAAGGCGCGCTGGGCGTTCTCCTCGATCTCGCGCCTCGCCTCGTCCCGGACGAGGTCGTCGACAGGCTCGAAGGTGTAGCTGCCGGGCTTGCCGATCTGCGTCCGGACGTTGTCGGGGACGTAGAACTCCGCGTCCATCTTCGAGTAGCGGCCGCTCCACTCGTTGTAGCTGTGGCCGGCGCGGTGGCGGTGGTGCTCACGGACGACGAACAGCGGCGCCTTGACGAGGAAGCGGAAGTAGCCGTGCTCGAACGGGCTGCCGTGGCGCTCGCGGACGAGGAAGCGGATCAGGCCGGCATCGCGGTCCGTCATCTCGTCGGATTCCTGGTTGAACGAGACGCGGGCGCCGTTGACGACGGCGAGGTCGGAGGCGAGGGCCGCGTCGAGGGCGAGGAACCCCTTGTCGAGGACAGGAACGACGGTCTCCGGCAAGACTTCGGTCATGAGGCCCAATGTAGAGCGTCTGTCGGTCGGAACGTCGGGCTGGTCGTATCCCTCATGGCGGGGAGATTTCTATCCCGACGGCCTCGCGGGGGAGGACTTCCTCGGCTTCTACTCGCAACGGCTGCCGGGAGTCGAGCTCAACTCGACGGGCTACCGGCTGCCGTCCGAGGAGCAGTTCGTGCGCTGGGCCGCCGCCGTCCCGGACGGGTTCCGGTTTGCGGTCAAGGCGCCGCCGCGGGCGCTCCGCGACGTGGCGACGTTCGAGGAGCGTGTGCGCGTGCTCGGCGACCGGCTGGGCCCGGTGCGGTTCGTCGTCGAGTCGCCGCGCGATGACGGCCTGCTGGCGCTGCTGCTCGGCTCGACCGACCTGCGGGTCGCGCTCGACCTCAGGCACGAGAGCTGGGACGCCGTCGACGTCCGGCCGGCTGTGCGGGTGAACGACTGGGAAGCCGACGCGCCGTTTCGCTACCTCCGCTTCCGCGAGCCGCCGCACTCCGACGCCGAGCTGGCGGGCCTGGCGGAGCGAATCCGGCCGCTGCTCGACTCGGGCGTCGAGGTCTTCGCCTACTTCCGGCACGAGGACGCGCCGACCGCGCCGGCGTACGCCGCCCGGCTGCTCGAGCTCGTCCGCCGGGACGACGGCTGATCGCCCGCGCGGCCGACGCGCGCAGGAACCCGGCGTCGTAGCGTGAACTCGTGACTCCGATGCTCGCAACGATCGTCGTCCTCGTTCCGTTCGCCGGCCTGATCGGGCCGCTGCTCTGGATGGCGAGAACCACCGGAGCCCCCGGCTAGCCGTTTTTCCAGCTACTCTCCGGTCCGTTCAACTCTTTAGAGCGCGTACGACCGGTGCCTGGCACCTCTCTTACCGTTCGTGAGTCATTGGTAAGGAGGTGTAGATATATGGCAACAGGAACCGTGAAATGGTTCGACGACGCGAAGGGCTACGGCTTCATCGCGCCGGAGGACGGAGGCAAGGACCTCTTCGTCCACCACAGCGGCATCGGCGGCGAGGGCTTCAAGTCCCTCTCCGAGGGCGCGAAGGTGGAGTTCGAGGCACGCGAGGGTCAGAAGGGCCCCGAGGCCTTCAACGTCGTCGCCGTCTAGGCGAGACGCGATCGACCCGATCCCCATGGCGGAGCGCTTTCGAGCGCACCGCCACGGGGATCTCTTTCGTTGCGGAACTCTTGCGGCGCGGCGTGTGCCAGGGACAGTCCCTAGGACACGTCCGAAACGGCCGCTCGCGCTGCCGCCTGCGCGGCCTCGGCGGCGTCGCGGTGAGCGTCGCGCACGCGTGCGTCGCCCTCGACTGCGTTGATCGCGACGAGGCGCGCGGCGATCGAAGCGACGGCGGCGGCGAGATCGGCGCCCGCGGCTGCGTCACCGCTGACGTTCGGGTTCCCGTCGGCGGCGACTGCCGCGGCGAGCTCGGCCACCTCGGCCGCGATCTCGGCCAGCTCGAGCGGGATCGCGATGATCCGGTCGACCGTCTCCTCCGTGCGCTCGGCCATGAACGCCGCATACGCCTCGGCGTCGGCGTCGGCCAGCGGCTCCGCCCGCGCGCGCAACTCCTCCGCACGCCCGACAATCTCGGCCCGTCGCTCCCAGTCGTCGGCTGCGAACCGCGCCGCCATCGCCGTCAGGCCGGCCGCGAGCGACAGGGCGATCGCCGCAACGGCCCCACCGCCGGGCGCGGGCGTTCGGGCCGGGACCGCGTCGAGGAGCTCCTTCAGGCTGCCGTCGAGGAAGCTAGAAGAGCCCAACCGTCCGCCCGTCCTCGTCGATGTCGACGTTGAACGCGGCGGGTGACGCTCCGAGGCCCGGCATCGACTGCATTGTCCCGCAGAGGGCGACGAGCCAGCCCGCACCGGTGTAGGCGCGGATGTCGCGCACGGTCAGCTCGAACCCGGTCGGAGCGTTCGTCAACGCGGGATCGTGGCTGAGCGAGAGATGCGTCTTCGCCATGCAGATCGGCAGCCGGTCGAGGCCGCCCGCGGTGTACTGCCTGATCTTGTCCTTGGCCGTCTGCAGGAGGACGACGCTGCCGGCGCCGTAGACCCGCTTCGCGATCGCCTCGATCTTGGCGTCGATCGGCGCGTCGATCGGATAGGTGTACTCGAACTCGTTGGGATGATCGGCGGCGTCGACGACGGCCTCGGCGAGCGCCGCCGCGCCCGCGCCGCCGCGCTCGAATGCCTCGTTCACCTCGGCGGCGTGCGCGCCGTGGCCGAGCGCCAGGCTGCGCACGAGCTCGACCTCCTCGTCCGTGTCGCCGGGGAACCGGTTGACGGCGACGACCGCGCGGAGCCCGAACTCGCTCACGATCTCGAGGTGCCGGCGCAGGTTCTCTGCGCCTCGCTCGATCGCGTCGAGCCCGCCGTCGGGATCCCCGCCGTGGTGCTTCAGGGCCTTCGCCGTGGCGACCAGCACGACCGCGCTCGGGGACAGACCCCCCGCCCGGCAGACGATGTTGAGGAACTTCTCCATCCCCATGTCAGAGCCGAAGCCGGACTCGGTGACCACGAACTCGCCGAGCTTGAGCGCGACGAGGTCGGCGACGAGCGAGTTGTTGCCGTGGGCGATGTTCGCGAACGGGCCGCAGTGGACGAGTGCCGGCTGGCCCTCGAGCGTCTGGACGAGGTTCGGCTTCAGCGCGTCCTTCAGCAGCACGGTCATCGCGCCCGCCGCCTGCAGCTGCTCGGCGAGCACGGGCTCGCCCTCGAATGTGTAGGCGACGGTGATTGCCCCGAGTCGCCGGCGCAGGTCGTGGAGGTCGCGCGCGACGGCGACGATCGCCATCACCTCGGAGGCGGCGGTGATGTCGAAGCCGGTCTCGCGCGGGTAGCCGTTGGCGCGGCCGCCGACGCCGACGACGACGCTCCGGAGCGCGCGGTCGTTGATGTCCACGCACCGGCGCCAGCCGACCGAGAGCGGGTCGATCCGGAGCGTGTTCCCGTGCAGGATGTGCGCCTCGAGCATCGCGGCAAGCAGGTTGTTCGCCGCCCCGATCGCGTGGATGTCGCCGGTGAAGTGCAGGTTCAGGTCCTCCATCGGGACGACCTGGGTGTAGCCGCCGCCTGCCGCCCCGCCCTTGATCCCGAAGACGGGGCCGAGCGAGGCCTCGCGCAGGCAGAGCACCGGCTTGCGGCCGATGTGCCCGAGGCCCTGCGTGAGCGCGACCGATGTCGTCGTCTTGCCCTCACCCGCCTTCGTCGGCGTGATCGCGGTCACGCAGACGAGCTTGCCGTCAGGCGTTTCCCGCAGCCGGTCGAGCACGGACAGGTCGACCTTCGCCTTCGTCCGGCCGTACGGCTCGACCTCCTCGGGCTCGAGGCCGGCGAGCGCGGCGATCTCCTCGATCGGCCGCAGCGTGGCGGCCTGGGCGATCTCGAGGCTCGAGGGCATCGCAGTCGTCATGCGCAGACCCTAATGCCGCGCCACTGCGCCCAGATGCCGTTCGTACGCACCGGTCTCGACGATCTCCGCGATCTGGGCGATCACGTGGCGGAGCTCGTCGTCGGAGGTGAAGTAATGCGGCCCGAGCCTGATTCCCGCGCCGGGACGGAAGTCGCAGAGGATCTGGCGCTCCGAGAGCTCTCTGTGCACGGCCGGGAACTCGTCGACGTGGACGGTGACCGTGCCGCCGCGCCGCTCCGGATCGCGCGGGCTCGCGACGCCGAACCCGGCTCCGTCGGCATGGGCGATCAGCAGCTCGGTCTGCCGGAGGGAGTTGGCGCGGATGCGCTCGACACCGATCTCCTCGATCAGGTCGTAGCCGGCGGTCGCGGCGTAGAGCGCGGGGACGTTGGGTGTGCCGGTGAGGAAGCGGGCCGCGCCGGCCGCGTAGCGCATCTCCTCCTCGAAGGCGAAGGGAGCCTCGTGCGCCTGCCAGCCGGTGGTCGTCGGCTCGAGGCGCTCGGCGAGGTCGGGACGGACGTACAGCCAGCCGTTGCCGGGGCCGCCGCAGAGCCACTTGACCGAGCCGCCGACCGCGAAGTCGACGTTCAGAGCGGTCACGTCGAGCGGGACGATCCCGGCCGACTGGTAGGCGTCGAGGATCACGTGCGCGCCGGCCTCGTGCGCGCGCTCGACGATTCGCCGCACGTCCTGGATCTCTCCGGACTTGAAGAGGACGTGGCTGATCGGGACGAGCAACGTGCGCTCGTCGATCGCGTCCACGATCGCCTCGTCGTTCTCGCAGACGACGACTTCCAGCCCGGGCTGCGCCTGGTAGAGGTAGCGCACCGAGGGGAAGTTGCCGCGCTCGTAGACGACACGGTTCCTTTCCGGGGCCGGCTGGAAGCACGAGAGGACGACGGCCTCCGCGATCGCGACGTTCTGATGCATCACGGTCGTGCCCGGGGTGGCGCCGACGATCCGGCCGATCTGGTCGCCGACCGTCAGCGGCAGCTCCCACCAGCCCTCGCCCCACGCCCGGATTCCGCGCTCGCGCCAGGTGCGCGCGTACTCGGCGAGGCCTTGCTCGGCCCGCCGCGGCATCGCGCCGAGCGAGTGGTTGATCAGGTACGTCGTGTGCTCGAGGATCGGGAGCTCCGAGCGGTAGTCGAGCAGCGCGCGCATTCAGCCGCAGTCTGCACGAGCGGTGTCCGCGAAGGACGTGTCCCAGGGACTGTCCCTGAAAGGTGTCCCTTCAGGGCGGTTTCGCGGGAGGTGACGGCGAGGTAGCGTCGAGGCCATTCCGAGGATCCCCCGGCGGCAGCTACCGAGCCCGGCCTGGTACCACGTCATCTGCCGGGGCGTCGAGCAACGGACGATCGTGCTCGACGACCGCGACCGCGAGGCCTGGTTCAAGCTGCTCGTCGACGTCGAGCGCCGCTGCGCCTGGAAGGTGCATGCCTGGAACCTGCTCGACAACCACTTCCACCTGCTCGTCGAGACGACGCAACCCGAGCTCTCACGCGGGATGCAGAGGCTGAACGGCGTCTACGCGATGCGGTTCAACCGCCGCTACGACCGCAACGGCCACCTCTTCCAGGGCCGCTTCGAGTCTCGGGTGATCGACGGCGACGAGCATCTCGACACCGTGGTCTCCTACATCTACGAGAACTCCACGCGCGTGGGCCTCCGCGGCTGGCCCTGGCGCGAGCTGGGCTCGCCGCGCGCCGGCGCTCGATGGATTCCCGCCACCTCGCGTGACTATGCTTGCCCACGGCATGGCCGACGAGACGAAGCTGAACGACCACCCGGTCGCCGGGATCGACCGCCGCAACGGCGCCGTCGTGATCCACCTCGTCGGCGAGCTCGACCTCTACAACGCGCCCGAGGTGCGCTCGGCGCTCCTCGAGCTCTGCGCGGAGCAGCCGGAGCGGCTGGTCGTCGACCTCGGCGAGGTGGACTTCGTCGACTCGACCGCCCTCGGCGTCCTGATCGAGGCGCGCACCAGGCTCGAGAACCGCCAGGCGTTCCTCCTCGCCGCTCCCGGCCTCGAGACGCACCGGGCGCTGACGATCTCCGGCCTCGACCAGCACCTCTCCGTCCACGAGACGGTCGACGCGGCGCTCGCGGCGAAGCTGGGCTAGCGCCTCTTGGACAGACGGGCCAACCCCCGCCGCTGACTTTCGCTTCCGCGCACGTTGCTTCCCGCACGGCGCGGTCGTAGTTTGTCCCCGATGGCACACAGCGTCGCAGCGGCCGACGTCGAGCTCCGGGGAGTGACGAAGCGCTTCGGCGGCGTGACCGCCGTGGACCGGCTCGACCTCGAGGTGCGGCACGGCGAGTTCCTCTCCCTGCTCGGCCCCTCCGGCTGCGGCAAGACGACGACGCTCCGGCTGATCGCGGGGTTCGAGCGGCCGGACGAAGGCGAGATCCGGATCGAGGGCGCGGACGTCGCACGGCTCCCCGCCTACCGCCGTCCCGTCAACACCGTCTTCCAGTCGTACGCGCTCTTCCCGCACCTGTCCGTGCTCGACAACGTCGGCTACGGCCTGAAGCAGCGACGGATCTCCCGCGCGGAGCGCCGTCTCCGCGCGCACGAGCTGCTCGAGCTCGTTCGCCTCCCGGACGTCGGCCGGCGCAAGCCGAAGGAGCTCTCGGGCGGCCAGCAGCAGCGGGTGGCGCTCGCCCGCGCGCTCGTCCTCAGCCCGCGCGTGCTCCTCCTCGACGAGCCCCTCGGCGCCCTCGACCTGCGCGTCCGCAAGGAGCTGCAGATCGAGCTGAAGACGATCCAGCGCGACATCGGGATCACGTTCGTCTACGTCACGCACGACCAGGAGGAGGCGCTCGCGATGTCGGACCGCGTGGCCGTTATGCACGCGGGGCGGATCGAGCAGCTGGCGCCGCCGCAGGAGATCTACGACGCGCCGGCGACGCGGTTCGTCGCGGAGTTCATCGGCGAGACGAACTTCATCGACACACGCGACGGCATCGTCGCCGTGCGGCCGGAGCGCGTGCGACTCACCCGCTCCGGCGACGGCCTCGCGGCCGAGCTCGTGACGACGATGGTCGTCGGGCCGGCGGTGCAGGCGGTGGTCAGGCTCGACAACGGTCAGGAGGTGCTCGTCCGCGAGCAGCGGTCGGGAACGGGGTCGGATGTGGAGAGGCTCGCCGCAGGCGAGCGCGTGGTCGTGGGCTGGTCGGAGGACGAGGCCCTTCCCCTCGAAGGAGGAACACGGCATGGATGAGCAGCACCCGCTCTGGGAGCGACCGATGGACAGGAAGGGGTTCGTCGCGGGCACGGCGGCGCTGCTCGCGGCCGCCGGGCTCGGACGCGTCGGCGACGCGTTCGCC
>JANPKC010000111.1:0-19667 GCA_031425855.1 Actinomycetes bacterium
GCGACGACCCCTGAAGGGTCGCTTGGCTCCCGGGGCTGCCCGCTCGGGCGGAGCCCGGACAGCGCGACGACCCCTGAAGGGTCGCTTGGCTCCCGGGGCTGCCCGCTTGGGCGGAGCCCGGACAGCGCGACGACCCCTGAAGGGTCGCTTGGCTCCCGGGGCTGCCCGCTTGGGCGGAGCCCGGACAGCGCGAAGACCCCTGAAGGGTCGCTTCGCTCCCGGGCTGGCCCTGGCGCGCGGACGGCGCGAACCTGTTTGGGTCGCTTCGCTGCCGGACTGCTCGTGGCCCGGTCGTGAATACACTCCCGGCCGTGGCCAAGGTCGAGGAAACCGCCGCTCACGCCCACCTCGAGTGGGACACCCCCCTCTTCCAGACCGCCGTCGCGCAGTTCGAGCTCGCGCTCCCGTACGCGGAGATCTCGGACGCCGTCGCGGAGCGGCTGCGGTACCCCGAGCGGGCCGTCATGCTCTCCGTCCCGGTCAAGCTCGACGACGGCCGCCGCGTCGTCTACGCCGGCTACCGCGTCCAGCACTCCTCCGTGCTCGGGCCGACGAAGGGCGGGATCCGCTACGACCCCGAGGTGACACTCGGCGAGTGCGCCGCGCTCGCCGTCTGGATGACCTGGAAGTGCGCCCTGCTCCGCCTCCCGTACGGCGGCGCGAAAGGCGGTGTCCGCTGCAACCCGCGCGAGATGTCGCAGCGGGAGATCCAGGGGCTGACCCGCCGCTTCACCTCCGACCTGCTGCCGGTGATCGGGCCGCAGGAGGACATCCCCGCGCCCGACATGGCGACGAACGAGCAGACCATGGCATGGATGATGGACACCTACTCGATGCAGGTCGGCCACGCCGTCCCGGAGATCGTCACCGGCAAGCCGATCTCGATCGGCGGCTCCGTCTTCCGGCACGAGGCGACCGGGGCCGGCGTCGTCATGGTCATCGCCCGCGCCTGCGAGCGCCTCGGCTGGGATCTCGCCGAGCAGCGCTGCGTCGTCCAGGGCTTCGGCAACGTCGGCGGCATCGCCGCGCACGAGCTCGCCGACCGCGGAGCGACCGTGATCGCGGTCTCGGACGTGTCCGGCGGCATCCACGACCCCGCCGGGCTCAACGTGCACGAGATGAGTGAGTTCGCCAAGGAGCACGGGTCGCTCGAGGACTGGGCGACGGGAACCCGGATCACGAACGAGGAGCTGCTCGAGCTCCCCTGCGACATCCTCGTTCTCGCGGCCCGTGAGGATCAGGTGACGGAGGAGAACGCGCCGCGGATCCAGGCGCGGCTGATCGCCGAGGGTGCGAACGGCCCGACCTCGCTCGAGGGCGACGCGATCCTCGCCGAGCGCGGGATCCCGATCCTCCCCGACATCCTGACGAACGCCGGCGGCGTCACCGTTTCGTACTTCGAGTGGGTGCAGGACCTCGGCCGGCTCTTCTGGGGCCGCGACGAGATCCGCGAGAAGCTGTCGGAGAAGCTGAACGACGCCTTCGACCGGGTCTGGGAGATCTCGACCGAGCGTGGGATCACGCTTCGCACGGCCGCGCTCGTGGCCGGGATCCGCGAGGTGGCTGCCGCACTCGACGCCCGCGGCCTCTATCCATAATGCGAGTCATGGACAGAGTGCGTGACGCGATGGTCGTCGACCCGCCCCAGCTCGACGGCGGCGCGAGCGCGCAGGAGGCGGGTGAGGCCCTGTACCGGCCGGAGGTGCGGGCGGTCTTCGTCAGCGACGACGGCCGCTTCCTCGGCGTCGTGACCCGGAAGACGCTCGTGCGCGAGATCGTCGCCGCGGGGCGTGATCCGCGCGGGACGCAGCTGCGCGAGATCGTCGAGGTGCCGCTGAACACGATCGGCTCCGAGCTCCCGCTCGACGAGGCCTTCCGCTTCCTCGAGGAGCAGGACCTCGAGCGTGTGCCGGTGCTCGAGGACGGCCGGCTCGTCGGCGTCCTCTCGCGGGCGGTGCTGCAGCGCCGGCTGGCCGAGGACGAGCCGCCGGTCGACGACGAGCTCTAGCTTTGCTTCTCCTCGGCGGCTTCGCGCTCGACGCGCTGTCGGCGCTCCTCCTTCTTCCGCGCAAGGTACGCGCGAAACTGCTTCTGACGCTCTATCTGCTCGGTGAAGTCAGTCTTCGTCCGTCGCTTCGCCATCGTTCTCCTCCAGCAGTGCCACGATTCGCAATGTGTTCACGGAGATGTCGGCAAGAAACCCAAGCGCGAGATCCACGGCTTCCTCATCCACACCCCTAGAGTGCCCGGACTTCTCTGGCCGAGCAAGTCGTCCGGAACGGTCAGCAGCAGGTGTAGGCGCCAGGAGGTGCGGCGCCCTCTTCCGGCTCGGGCAGCTCGGCGGCGGCGAGCGCGGCCCCGTGGAGGATGTCCCGCTCGCTCGCCTCGATCGCATCGAGCCCGTAGGCGTCGAGCACCTCGGCCAGGATCGCCGCGCCCGCCACGATCACGGGCGCGCGACCGGGCTCGACGATCCGGACGCGCTCCTCGAGCGGCAATGCTGCCAGCCGCGCGGTCTGCTCCGCCACTGCCTCGCGCGAGATCGTGTGGCCGTGGATCCGCTCCGGGTCGTACTCGGCCAGCCCGAGGTCGAGCGCGGCGATCGTCGTCACTGTCCCCGCGACGCCGACCGCGCGCTCGGGCTGCGCCTCCGGCAGCAGCTACCGCACGTGCGCGCGGATCGCCTCCACGTCCTCGCCGAACCGCTCCGTCATCCGCACGCAACCGACCTCGAGGCTCTCGCGCACGGTCGTACCGACGACCTGTACCTCGGTCGAGCCGCCGCCGATGTCGACGACGAGCGTGCCCGGGTCGAGCGCGCCGATCCCGCGCAGCGTCATGTCCGCCTCCTCGTCGCCGGAGAGCAGCCGCGTCGTGAAGCCGTAGCTCCACTCGATCTCACCCAGGAAGGCCTCGCCGTTCTCCGCGTCGCGGACCGCGCTCGTCGCGATGCAGAGCGTGCGCTCGGCACCGAGCGACTCGAGCTCGCGCCTGTAGGACGAGAGGACGTTGCGGACACGCGCGATCGGGACGGGGAGGAGGCGTCGCCGCTCGTCGACCCCCTCGCCGAGTCGCGTGATCTCGAGCCTGCGCACGACCTCTTCGAGCCTGCCGTTCGCGTCCGCGACGAGGAGCCGGGTCGAGTTCGTGCCGAGATCGACCGCAGCGACCCTCACTTGCGGGGGTACACGGCCGTCACGCGCCCGACCGAGGCCCGGACGTCGTCGATCGCGCTCGTGAGCACGTTCAGCCGCCCGCGGGAGCGGCGCAGCTGCGAGAGCTCGGAGTCGAGCCGCGAGCCGCTCTCGGCTGCCAGCGCGAGATGCCGCTCGATCTCGCCGCTCGCCCGCTCGATTCGCTCGATCTCGCCGGTGACCGTCGCACCAAGCCGCTTGAACGCGCGGAAGGCTTCGAGCCCCTTCAGCGTTAGATAGATCGCGGAGGCGACTACCGCGACGATCGCAACGGCGAGCGCAAGCCAGAAAAGGGGCATTGCGGCGATGCTAGCAATGGTGTTTCAATGAGACCGATGCCGCGCGTCAGGGAAGTCCTGGCGAGACGTGACGCGGTCGCGCAGCTCGCCGTCGTCGTCGGGGCGTTCGCCGCCTACGAGGTGGCTCGGCATGCGATGGAGCCGAATTGGGCGCAGGCGTTCGCGAATGCGCGCCGGATCGCATCCGTGGAGCAGGTGCTCGGCCTGGCGTGGGAGCAGTCGCTGCAGCGGGCCTTCCTCGCCCTCCCCGACCTGATGCAGGCCCTCAACGTCTTCTACTTCGTCGGCCACTTCGTCTTCACCGGGATCTTCTTCGTCTGGCTCTACCGCCGCTCGTGGGACGGCTTCCGCAGCTTCCGCGACGCCTTCCTGATCGCGACGGCGATCTCGGTCGTCGTCCACTGGCTCTTCCCGACGGCGCCGCCGCGGCTCGCAGGCGTCGGCCTCGAGGACACGCTGCTGCTGTTCTCCGGGATCGACATCGGCTCGCCGACGTCCTCCGCCTACTCGAACCCCGTCGCTGCGGTGCCGTCGCTGCACGCGGCCTACGCGCTCGGGGTCGGGATCGGCGTGATCCGGTATGCGCGCTCGCACCTGATGCGCCTGGCCGGGGCGATCTATCCACCGCTCGTCGTCCTGACGATCGTCGTCACCGGCAACCACTTCGTGCTCGACGCCGTCGCGGGAATCGCCGTGCTCGGAGCCGGTTTCCTGGGCGTGCGCTGGTGGCGCGGACGCCAGCGCGAGCGTGGTTCGCGCATGTGCGCGGCGTAGGCGCCTTCGCTACAATGGTCGCCGCGTCGCGGGGTGGAGCAGCCAGGTAGCTCGCCGGGCTCATAACCCGGAGGTCGCAGGTTCAAATCCTGCCCCCGCTATCGAACGGCCCGCGCAAGCGGGTCGTTCTCGTACAAGAGCGTCCACACCATCGAGAGCGGGGAGCACGTGGAAGGGATCGCGAGCGATCGCCACCTGGCCGGGAAGTGCGAGTGCGGCGCCGTCCGCTACCGGGTCGCCGACGCGTTTCGGTACGCGCTCAACTGCCATTGCTCGCGCTGCCGCGCGGCGACCGGCTCCGCGTTCAAGGCGTTCGCCGGGATCGAGCGCGAGCAGCTCGAGCTCACGGCCGGGGCGGACGATCTGCTCGTCCACGGCGAGGAGGACGCGAACGACACGCGTTGCCGCGTGTGCGGCTCGCTCCTCTACTCGGTCGTGCGCGACGGCGCCTACGTGCACGTCGCGCTCGGGTCGCTCGTCGACGCACCGAGCCTGGCGCCGACCAAGCACATCTTCGTCGGCTCGAAGGCCCCCTGGTTCGAGATCACGGACGACCTGCCGCAGTTCCAGGAATACCCGACGTAGCAGGGATGCGCATACAGTCGGCAGCGTGACCCTGCCGAGGATCGCGGTGCTCGCCCCGGTCTCGTGGCGCGTCCCGCCGCGCCACTACGGGCCGTGGGAGCAGTTCGCCTCGCTGCTGACCGAGGGCCTCGCGGCCAGGGGCGTCGACGTGACCCTGTTCGCGACCGCCGACTCGATCACCGCGGGACGGCTCGCCTCGGTCGTCGCCCGCGGCTACTCGGAGGACCCCGCCGTCGAGCCGAAGGTCGTCGAGTGCCTGCACATCGCGCACGCCTTCGAGCGCGCGGCCGAGTTCGACGTGATCCACAACAGCTTCGACTTCCTCCCGCTGAGCTACAGCGGGCTCGTCGACACGCCCGTGCTGACGACGATCCACGGGTTCTCGTCGGAGCTGATCCTCCCCGTCTACCAGCGCTACGACGCGACGAGCGCCTACGTCGCGATCAGCGACTCCGACCGGCATCCGACCCTCGACTACGTCGCCACGATCCATCACGGGATCGACACCGGCGCGTTCTCGCTCCATCCGTCGCCCGGCGGCTATCTGCTCTTCTTCGGGAGGATCCACCCGGACAAGGGGACCGCCGAGGCGATCGACGTCGCCGAGGCGACGGGCTTGCCGCTCGTGATCGCGGGAATCGTCCAGGATCAGACGTACTTCGACGAGCGCGTCGCGCCGCGTCTCGACGGCGAGCGGGTCTCGTTCATCGGCCCGGTGAGCGCGGAGGAGCGGTCGGAGCTCCTCGGCGGCGCCGACGCGTTGCTGCACCTGATCGGCTTCGACGAGCCGTTCGGCTACAGCGTCGTCGAGGCGATGGCGTGCGGCACGCCCGTGATCGCGTTCCGGCGCGGCTCGATGGGCGAGCTGATCGAGGACGGGGTGACCGGCTTCCTCGTCGACGACGTCACGGCCGCGGCGTCCGCCGTCGAGCGGGCGGCGAGCCTCGATCGCGGGGCGATCCGGGCCGACGCGGTGGCCCGCTTCGACGTCGCGCGGATGGTCGACGACTATCTCGCGGCCTACGCAACCGTCGCGTCTGTGCGACACTGAGGCCATGAAGGGTCAGCAGAAGCCGAAGAAGGTGGGCAAGAAACCGGCCCAGAAGACGCTGAAGGAGCGCCGGACCGAGAAGCGCGCCGCGGCGAAGCACGGCAAGTCGCTCGACGTCTAGGGGCTCGGCGCGGCGAGCACGGCGGCGAGCAGGTCGCCGAGCTGTGCCGTGGCAAGGCAGATCGACGTGTCGGCGGCGCCGTAGTAGAGCCTGATCTCGTCGCTCCCCGCGTCGTGGACGAGGCCGCACGGGAAGACGACGTTCGGGACGTCTCCCTCGCGCTCGTAGGGCGCGGAGGGGCCGAGGATCCACTCGGGAAGGCGGTGCAGCACCCGCGCCGGCTCGTCGAGGGCGGTGAGGGCGAGGCCGACGCGGTAGAGCCCGCCGGTGAGGGTCTCCTTGACGCCGTGGTAGATCAGCAGCCAGCCGTGCTCCGTCCGCAGCGGCGGCGGGCCGAGCCCGATCCGGAGCGAGTCCCACCACGCTCCCTCGCGCGGCTGCATCACCTGCTCGGGCGCGCTCCAGCTGATCAGGTCGGGTGAGCGGGAGAGCAGGATCTCGCCGCGCGACGGGCCGTACTCCGTCTTGGGGCGGTGGAAGAGCACCCACTTGCCGTCGATCCGCTCGGGGAGCAGCGCCGCATTCTTGTCCTCGGGCTGCCGGATGATCCCCGCCCGCTCGACGCTCGTGAAGTCCTCGGTGGTCGCGAGGTAGACGGCCGGACCGGCGGGCCCGTAGGCCGTACAGGTGATCACCCAGCGCGCGAGCTCGGGGACGAAGACGACGCGTGCGTCCTCGAGCCCCCACTGCTCGCTCTCGACCCCGTCGGCGGGCGCGAGCAGCGGCTCCGGGTCGATCGTCCAGCCGTCGACGCCGTTCGCGGAGCGGGCGACCGAGAGATGCGAGACGCCCGTCTGGGCCTCGACGCGGGCGAGGAGCACGGTGGTGCCGTCGTCGAGCTTGGCAGCAGCCGGGTTGAAGGCGACGTTGACCGGATACGGCCAGTCGTCCGCCGTCAGGATCGGGTTGGCGGCGTGGCGCTGGAAGAGCTCACGGCGTGTCACGCCGTGGCGGCCTCTCGGTGGCGGTCCCGAAGCACGGCCGGCAGACCGGCCGCATCGAGGAGCAGCGCCGAACGGTGAACGGCGAGGGTCGACTCGGCTCCCTGGTTGTCGTTCGTCGTCTCCTCGCCGAGCCCGTCGCTGCACCCGCCGGTGGCGAAGTCGTAGAGCGGCTGGTGGAGCCGGTTCCGGCCGAGGAACCAGTCGAACGCGCGCTGCGCCCGCAGCGCGTGCTCGGGCTCGCCGGTGACGGCGAAGGCGGCCAGCTCGGCCGAGACGAAAGCCGATGCGTCGAGCGGCTGCTCGTCGCCACCGCCGGGAGCCGGCTCGGTGCGCTGCCGGCCGCGGTGGCCGGTGAGTCGCAGCGTTCCTTCTCGCAGGCCCGACTCGTTCCCGAGCCAGCGCAGCGCGTCGAGCCCGGTCTCGGTCAGGTCTCCGCGTCCCAGCGCGGCGCCGCCGACGATCAGCGCGTGCGGCAGGCACGCATTGTCGTAGGCGAGGGCGTCCTCGAACCACTGCCACTCGTCCGACGCGTGCTCCTCGTGCGCATCGGCCAGTTGCTCGACGAGCCGCTCGAGCAGCTCGCGCGCGTCCGGTCGCAGGCGGTCGGGATCGAGGCGCGCCAGCCCGAGAACCGTGTAGGCGCCGGTGCGCAGTGAGACGTCCGGCCCGATCGTGCCGACGATGTCGTCGAGCAGGCGGCGGGTCGGGCCGACGAGGGCGGGCACCCAGGCCGTCGAGAGGACGTCGCCGAGCGCCCAGACCGAGCGGCCGACGTGGTCGCCCAGGTGCGGCTCGTCGAGCCAGCGCCGGTCGTAGCCCATGAAGTTCCGCATCCCGCGTGCCGGATCGGTCGCGTCCTGGAGGAACGCGATCGAGCGGTACACGATCGACGTCCAGGTTTGCTCGTCGCCACGCCGGGCGAGCTCGAGCGCCACGACGGCGAGCCTCGCCACGTCGTCGACGCAGTAGCCGCTCGCGCGATTCGGGATCACGCCGTTCGCGTGCTGGACGATGCCGACGTCGTCGACGAGCGTGAGCAGATGATCCGTCCGCATGCTGACGAGCTGCGGATCGAGGCGCGTGAGCGACCGGCGCGGGCGCGGAGCCAGCTCGACCGCCTCGCGCAGGACGGAGGCAGTCGCCTCGGCGACCGAGGGCCACGCGAGCTGCGCGCCGATCCGGCGGGCCTCGGCCCGCGCTGCGCCGAGCCGATCCGGCTCCTCGATGTAGCGGCAGACGGCCTCGGCCAGCGCGGCCGGGTCGCCGAACGGGACGATCTCGCCCGCGCCCGAGGAGAGCAGGTCCTGCGCGTACCAGTACGGCGTCGAGACGACGCCGCACCCCGCCGCGATCCCGTACGTGAGCGCGCCCGAGGCGATCTGCTCGCGTCCCTTGTACGGCGTCACGAAGACATCGGTGCCGGCGAGCAGGTCGGCGATCTCCTCGATCGCGAGAAAGCGGTCGTCGAATTCGACGTGGTCCTCCAGCCCGAGCTCCAGCACCGCCTGCTCGAGCTTGAGGCGGTAGCGCTCCCCCTCGCGATGCGCCACGTCCGGGTGGGTCCGCCCGGCGACGACGTAGAGCACCTCGGGGTGGCGCTCGACGATCGCCGGCAGCGCCTCGATCACGGTCTCGATCCCCTTGCCTGCGGAGATCAACCCGAACGTCGAGAGCACGAACCGCTCGTCGTCCGCGCGCGTCGTCCCCGCGCGAGCCGCAGCAAGCGCGTCGGCGCGGCGTGCGAGCACCGTCGGGGCGCCGTGCGGGACGATGCGGATCTTGTCGGCCGGGCACGTCTCGCTGGCGACGAGCAGCCGCTTCGCGGTCTCGGTCATCACGATCACGAGCTCGGCCTGGCGGCAGAGCGCGGTGAGCACGTGCGCCTGATGGGTCGTCGGCTCCGAGAGGACGGTGTGCAGGGTCACGACGAGCGGCTGCGAGAGCTCCTCCGCCAGCGAGAGCACGTACGCGCCGTCGTCGCCGCCGAAGATCCCGTACTCGTGCTGGAGCAGGACGACGTCGACGTCGCGCCGGCCGAGGATGCGGGCTGCGCGGACGTAGTCGCCGCGAACCTCCTGCGCGATCGTGGCTACGAGCCCCGGCCGTTGCGGGCGGGTCGGGTCGTTGACGACCACGACCTTCTCGACGCGGTCGATCCCGTCGACGCCGAGCAGCGCGCCGCGCACGTCTGCCGCGAAGGTGCCGATCCCGCACGCTCGTGGTGGATAGGTGGAGACGATCGCGGTGCGCACGACCTGACCGCGCCCTTCTGTCGAGGTTCCGGCGCGGCGCCGAGGCGCCAGCTCAGCCGGTTCGCAGCCAGGGTAGCCGACCTTCGTCTCTAGGAGGGAGCCGCCAGGGGCACGGCCGCAACCGACGACGTCGCGAGAGCGCTCTCGATCACGGCGACGATCACGTCCGGGTGGGAGCCCTTCTCGAGGTAGCTCGTCGCCCCGAGCGCGAGGACCTGGTCGGCGACGGTTGCCGTGGCGAAGCCCGAGAAGACGATGATCCTCGCCTCCGGAGCCACTGCTCGGAGCTCGGGCAGCGCCTCGAGCCCGTTGCGGTTCGGCATCGCCAGGTCGAGCAGGATCACCTCCGGCTGGTGCCGTCTCGCCTGGTCGACCGCCTCGTTCCCGTCTGCGGCCTCGCCGACCACGTGCAGACGGGGACTGAGGCCGACGACGACCTCGAGCAGCGTCCGCATGGCCGCGTTGTCGTCGCAGATCAGCACTCCCGCAGGGGCGGCGCGCTCCGGCGGCTCGCGCCCGCTCACGGCGTCGTGGGGGCCGAGTCGCGGATCAGCTCCTGGAGCGGCACTCCTTGTCGTCCCAGATCGTCGAGGGAGCGGCTGACGATCGCGCGCGTGTTCTCGAGCGCCTGGAGCAGCGCGTCCCGCGACTCGTCGCTGCGGTCGAGCTCGAGCGCGAGGTGGGCGACCGAGAGCGCCTGGACGACGCCGTCGTGGAGCTCGAGCACGTTGCGTTGCTGCGTCTGCGTCCGCTCGTGGGCGCGCGCGACCTCGGCGTTGCGCCGGTCGAAAGCTCCCTGGAGGCGCTGGTACTCGACGAAGCGGCGCAGCGTGATGTCGATCGCGCTCTGCAGCTCCTCTGGCCTGCTGTCGACGATGTAGGCGAACACGCCCCGCGCCGCGGCCTCGTTGACCCACTCGCCGTCGTAGGCTTCGAGCAGCGCGATCACGGGGCAGAACGCCTCCGCGACGATCTCGGAGATCAGCTGCAGCGCATGCTCGGGGCTCTCGCCGAGCCCGACGAGCGCGACGTCGGGCCGCTCGCGGGCGGTCACCGCAGCGACGTCGGAGACGTGGATCTCGCGGGCGATCACCTCGTGGCCGAGCCCTGTCACGACGCGCGCGAGCAGCTCGAGCCGATCGGACCGCTGATTGGCGATCAGAACGCGAAGCTGGTGAGTCCCGTCCATGCGTGCCTTCCGGAAAGGAGCGGGGCGACGAGAACGGGCGCAGAGGTCGTGGGCCTGAGAGGGCGTCTCGCTTGACCCAGGATTGTAACAGAATTCACGAGTTTCACCACGATCGCGGCCCTCGCGATCGACGCGTCCACCCCCGGGCGGGACCCTTACGCGGCGGCGTCGAGCAGGAAGCAGATCTGTCCGGGGGCCGTCTCCCAGACCTTCACCGCGGCGTACTTGTCGGGCTGCTCGAGCTTGACCTTCTCCGCCAGCAACAGGATCTCGCCGACCATCTTCTCGAGGCGCACGTCGAGCACGACCGGCTCGCCGGCCAGCGCGCGATGGAACATCAGCCGCACCTCGTTGTCGTCGTTGACCCGCATCGGCTCAGGAGGGCCCGCGCATGACGCGGTGCGAGCGCAGCCGCGCGCGCCTCGGGATGTCGTCCTCGCTCAGCGCGACCTCGAGCGCGCGACCCGCCTCGCCGGGGCGAAACGTGACCTCGACTCCGGCGCAGCGGCCGACAGGTGGCGCGGTGACGAAGTCGGCCGCGAACACCTGGTAGGGCTCGCCGTCCTCGCACTCGATCATCCCGTCGCCTCGCAGCTCGTTGAACCACCGCATCCGGCCGAGCACGGCTCAGCGCTCCCGGTAGACGATGCGGCCGCGAGTCGGGTCGTACGGCGAGAGCTCGACCTTGACCTTGTCGCCGGGCGCCATGCGGATCCGGTAGCGGCGCATCTTCCCCGAGGTGTAGCCGATCGCCTCGTGGCCGTTCTCGAAGGCGATCTTGAACATGCCGCCGCCGAACGCCTCGAGGATCTCGCCGTCCAACTCGACCTTCTCCTCCTTGACTCCCATGCTGCCTCCCTCTCCGCATCGAGAGACGCGGGATCCGTTGTCAGGAAGCGGGGGGTCCCCTTTGCGCCCGCCGTCGCGCGAGGCGGTCACAGGAGAAGGGCACGAAAGTGAAGCCCCAGCAAGGGCCATTCTACTCGATGAAACGTCAGGCGGCCGAGCGCGGCCGGGCGATGAGTTTCAGCGCGCCGGGGCGTCCTACGTACGATGACCTGTATGCAGGAGTCACCATCCACGGCCGGGCCGGCAGCCGCGGAGCTGGAGCAGAGGCTCGAGCAGCACCGGAAGGAGCTGATCGCCTACTGCTACCGCATGCTCGCCTCGTCGTTCGAGGCCGAGGACGCCGTCCAGGAGACGTTCATCCGCGCGTGGCGGGGCTACGAGCGCTTCGAGGGTCGCGCGGCCCTGAGGTCGTGGCTCTACCGGATCGCGACGAACGTCTGCCTCGACATGCTGACCGGGCGTGAGCGTCGCGCCACGCCGATGGACCTCGGGCCCGCGCGCGAGCCGATCGCCGAGAACCTCCACACGCTGCCCGAGATCACGTGGATCCAGCCGATCCCGGACCCCGCGGTCGAGGTCGAGTCGCGCGAGACGATCAGGCTCGCGTTCGTGGCCGCGCTGCAGCACCTGCCGCCGCGGCAGCGCGCCGTCCTGATCCTCTGCGAGGTTCTGCGCTGGCAGGCGAGTGAGGTGGCGGAGCTGCTGGAGACGAGCGTCGCGTCCGTCAACAGCGCTCTCCAGCGCGCCCGCGCGACGCTGGAGGCCGGCAATGTCACGGCAGCCGGGACGGCGCCGTCCGTGGACGCCGCCGACGCCGAGTTGCTCGCCCGCTACGTCGACGCGTTCGAGCGCTACGACATGGAGGCGCTGACGTCGCTGATCCACGAGGACGCGACCCAGTCGATGCCGCCGTTCGACCTCTGGCTGAGCGGCCGCGCCGACATCCTCGACTGGTGGGTCGGCCCCGGCGGCGGCTGTCGCGGCTCGCGGGTGATCCCGACGGTGTCCGCGAACGGCTCGCCGGCCTTCGGCCAGTACAAGCCGAGCGAGACGGGCGAGGGGTACGACCCGTGGGCGCTCCAGGTGCTCGAGGTCGAGGACGGCCGCATCGTCGAGTTCACGTTCTTCCTCGACACCGGCACGGTCTTCCCGCAGTTCGGCCTGCCGCCGCGGCTCGACGCCTAGTCAGGCAGCACGTCGGCGAGCCCCATGAAGGCGACGAGCTCGAGCAGCTCGCTCGAGGCGTGGCATAGCCGGACCCGACAGCCATGGCGGCGAGCGGCGAGCTGAAGGCGCGCGAGCGCGTCGACCGTGACCGCGTCGACGTCGACGCCGCGGACGTCGCAGCGCGCCACCCCGGCGTCCTGCTCGCGCAGCAGCGCACAGACGCGGTCGCAGAGCCCGGGGAGGTCGGCCCGGGCGATCGGTCCCCAGATGGCGAAGTCCACGGTGAGCAGGACCGCAGGGGCAGCCGGAACTCATCGGTGCGGGCACCGATGACTTTCGCGGCGCCGGCTGGTCGAACAGGTAGAACGCAACGTTGAGGAGGAACCGATGACCATCGCCGATACACGCCGAAAATGGCTTGCCCTCTACGTCCTCTGCCTGGGCGACCTGCTGATCGTGCTCGACATCTCGATCGTGAACGTCGCGCTGCCCTCGATCCGCGACGACCTCGGCTTCTCCGAGGCGTCGCTCGCGTGGGTGATCAACGCCTACACGCTGACCTTCGGCGGCTTCATGCTGCTCGCCGGCCGCCTCGGCGACCTGCTCGGGCACCGGCGCATGTTCCTCGCGGGCGTCGGCCTCTTCACGGTCGCGTCGGCCGCGTGCGGGCTCGCGACCTCGCAGGAGCTGCTCGTCGGGGCGCGCGCAGTCCAGGGGATCGGCGGTGCCGTCGTCGCCGCCGTCGCGCTCTCGCTGATCATGACCCTGTTCACCGAGCCGGTCGAGCGCGCGAAGGCGATGGGCGTGATCGGCTTCGTCGCCGCGGGCGGCGGCTCGATCGGCGTCCTCGCCGGCGGCGTCTTGACCGACCTGTTCAGCTGGCACTGGATCTTCCTCGTCAACCTCCCCGTCGGGGCGGCCGTGATCGCGTTCTGCCTGCTGCTGCTGCCGGCCGACAGTGGCGAGCGTGCACGGACGAGCCTCGACGTCGCCGGTGCGGTCACCGTCACGGCCTCGCTGATGCTCGCCGTCTACGCGATCGTGAACGGGAACGAGCAGGGCTGGACGTCCGGGCGGACGCTCGGCCTGCTCGGCGTCGCCGTCGCCGGGCTGGCGCTGTTCCTCGCGCTCGAGGCCCGGGTGAAGGCGCCGCTGATGCCGCTCGGCCTCTTCCGGCTGCGCAGCGTGGCCGCGTCGAACGTCGTCGGCATCCTCTGGTCGGCCGCGATGTTCGCGATGTTCTTCCTCTCGGCGCTCTACCTCCAGCTCGTGCTCGGCTACAGCCCGCTCGAGGTCGGGCTCGCGTTCCTGCCGGCGAACCTGATCATGGGAGCCCTGTCGCTCGGCCTCTCGGCGAAGCTCGTGCTGCGGTTCGGGGTCAAGCCCCCGCTCGTCGGCGGCATGGCGCTCGTCGCGCTCGGGCTCGCGCTCTTCGCCCGCGCGCCGGTCGACGGCAGCTTCGTCGTCGACGTGCTGCCGAGCATGCTGATCCTCGGCGTCGGGATCGGGATGGCGATGAACCCGCTGCTGCTGGCGGCGATGAGCGACGTGAAGCCGGAGGAGGCCGGTCTCGCCTCCGGCGTCGTCAACACGGCGTTCATGCTCGGCGGCGCGCTCGGGCTGGCGGTGCTGGCGAGCGTCGCGGCGGCGCGGACGGGCGGCGACACCTCCGCGGCCGCGCTCGTCGACGGCTACCAGGCGGCGTTCGTGATCGGCACCGTGTTCGCGCTCGCGGCGGGCGCAGTCGCGGCCGTGTTCCTGCGAGGCGGGCCGGCGCCGGCGATGGACACGCACGTCGTCGGCGAGCCGGCCGTCGAGACGAGCTAGGAGGGGGAGCAGGAGTGACCGCGCTCGCAATCCGCCTCCGGGGCGTCGTCAAGCGCTACGGCGAGATCACGGCCGTCGACGGGCTCGACCTCGACGTGCCCGAGGGCACGTGCGTCGGCCTGCTCGGGCCCAACGGCGCCGGCAAGTCGACGACGATGCGGCTGCTGACCGCGCAGGCGATCGCGGACGAGGGCGAGCTCGAGTTGCTCGGCTTCAAGCTCCCGGCCGAGTCGAAGCAGGCGCGCGCGCAACTCGGCGTCACGCCGCAGCTCGACAACCTCGACGTCACGCTCACCGTCGAGCAGAACCTGCTCGTCTTCGCGCACCTCTACCGGATCGCCCGCGCGGAGCGGAAGGATGCGATCCAGCGCGCGCTCGAGCTGGCGAAGCTCGTCGACCGGCGCGGATCACGTGTCGACGAGCTCTCGGGCGGCATGCGGCGGCGCCTCCTGATCGCGCGGGCGCTCGTTCACCAACCCCGGCTCGTGCTGCTCGACGAGCCGACCGTCGGGCTCGACCCGCAGGTGCGCCAGGAGCTCTGGGCCCTGATCGACGCGCTCCGCAGCGAGGGGACGACGATCCTGATGTCGACGCACTACATCGAGGAAGCGCAGCGCCTGGCCGACACGGTGCTGATCATGTCCCACGGCAAAGCGGTCGCTGCGGGAGCGCCCTCGCAGCTCGTGACCGAGCACGCCGGCTCCGAGGTGCTCGAGGTCTACGGCCCTCCCGCACGGCTGGCCGAGGTCGAGGCTGCCGCCGGCGCCGAGGGTCTCCGGACGCGTCGGACAGGCACGAGCGTCTCGATCCTCGGCGTCGAGAACGGCAACGGAGTCGGGATCGAGGGCGAGCGGCGGCCGGCCAACCTCGAAGACGTCTTCGTGCTCCTGACCGGCGAGGAGATCGCATGAGCGCCGCTCGCACCAGGCGGCTCGGCCGGCTCGAGCGCTCGGCGATCACGGGCGTCCTCGTCCGCGAGGTCGTCAACTTCTCCTCCTTCTGGCGCGCTGCGACGTTCTCCTCGACCGTCGAGCCGACGATCTACCTGCTCGCGTTCGGCTTCGGCTTCGGCTCGCTCGTCAGCCGAGTCGCGGGCTACGACTACATCGAGTTCATCGGGACGGGGATCGTGGCGACCGCGGTGCTCTTCTCGAGCGCGTTCCCGGCCATGTTCGGCACCTTCGTCAAGTACCAGTTCCAGCGCACGTACGACGCAATTCTCGCAGCGCCCGTCGACACCGAGGAGCTCGTCACGGCGGAGGCACTCTGGATCGCCACCCGCGCCGGCGTCTATGGCAACGTGCCGTTGCTCGTGGCGATGGTCTTCGGGCTCGACCCGGCGTGGGGAATGCTGGCGGTGCCCCTGATCGCCTGGCTCGCGGGCTTCGGCTGGGCGTGCTTCGGGATCGCGGTCGCCGGCTTCGCCAAGTCGATCGACAACTTCAGCTACATCGTCAGCGCCGTTCTGACGCCGCTGTTCCTCGTTGCCGGGACGTTCTTCCCGATCGACGAGCTGCCGAAGTGGGCGCGGCTCCTCGCGAACGTCAACCCGCTCCACCACTGCGTCGAGCTCGTGCGCCACGCGGCGTTCGGCTGGGAGGGCTGGAGCGACGTGGCCAGCGTCGGCGCGCTCCTCTTCTTCGGGCTGTTGATGTGGCGGATCGCGATCCGTGCGATGACGCGGAAGCTGATCGTCTAGAGCGCCGAGAGCAGCGCGCTCACCACCGTGCTGACCGGGACATGCTCGACGCCGAGCTTCAGCAGCCGCTCGGCCCGCTCCTGCGGCGAGCGCTTCTCCCACTTCTTCAGCGCCTGCTCGAACTCGGCGAGCGTCTCCTTCTCGCCGGCGAGGTCGCGCCGGATCGCCGCGCCGACGTCCTTCGCGACCTCCTCGGCCGCCTTCGCCGGCAGCACCGAGGCGAGCAGCGACGCGTAGTCGCTCCAGCGCAGCGTCACGAGCTCCGTCGCGAACGAGGAGTCGAGCGGGATCCCGGCCGCGTAGGCGTGGTTGCGGAGCACGTCGCGCACGAAGGGGTCCTCGACGACGAGGCGCAGCCGGCCGTCGCTCTCGTCGACCTGCGCCTGCTCGGGCCAGCGCTTGAGCAGCGCGGTCAGCGTCTCGATCCTGTCCTCCGGCCGCGAGAGCAGCCGTGTCCGCGCCTCGAGCACGAGGCTGCGTCCGCGTGCGCGAGTCACGGTCAGCTCCTCGGCCAGCCGGGCGACGGAGAGGCTCCCGTCGCGCAGCTCGCGCTCGTAGAGGGCCGCGACGACCCTCACCTCGATCTCCCGCTTCGGCCAGGCGCCGAACGAGGGCGTGGCGAGGAACTCGATCAGCTCGTCGAACAGCGCCGCCTTCTTCGCGGCGGGGAGCTGGTCGAGGATCGCCGGGCGCATGCGTCGATGGTGCCGCCCGCGTCGGACAGGCGGGCCGAACTGCGACGATGAGGCCGTGGAGCTCGGGGTCTACACCTTCGCGGAGCTGACGTCCGGGATCGGGCCGGAGGAGCGGCTGCGGAACCTGATCGAGGAGATCGAGCTCGCGGACGAGGTCGGGCTCGACGTCTTCGGCGTCGGCGAGCACCACCGGCCCGAGTTCGCGGTGTCCGCCCCGGCGATCGTGCTCGCTGCCGCGGCCGTGCGGACGAAGCGGGTCAGGCTCACGAGCGCCGTCACCGTGCTCAGCTCGGACGACCCGATCCGCGTCTTCCAGCAGTACGCGACGGTCGACCTGCTCTCGGGCGGGCGCGCCGAGATCATGGCCGGCCGCGGCTCGTTCATCGAGTCGTTCCCGCTGTTCGGCTACGACCTCGCCGACTACGACCAGCTGTTCGAGGAGAAACTCGCGCGGCTGCTGCAACTACGGCAGGAGGTGCTCGGCGTCTACCCGCGGCCGGTGCAGGAGCCCCTGCCGCTGTGGGTCGCCGTCGGCGGCACGCCCGAGTCGGCGTACCGCGCGGGCGCGCTCGGGCTCCCGATGGCCCTCGCGATCATCGGTGGCATGCCGGAGCGGTTCGTCCCGTTCGCCGAGATCCACCGCCGGGCGGCGGCCGAGCACGGCCACGCGCCGCCCGCGCTCAGCATCAACTCGCACGGCTTCGTCGGCGAAAGCTCCGAGCAGGCGGCGGAGGACTACTTCGTGCCGCTGAAGACGATGATGGACCGGATCGGCGCGGAGCGCGGCTGGCGGCCGCTCGAGCGGCAGGACTACGACGCGGGGAGGACGCTGCGCGGCGCCACCGTGGTCGGCAGCCCGGAGGAGGTGGCGGCGAAGATCCTGTACCAGCACGAGCTCTTCCGCCACGACCGCTTCCTGATCCAGTTCACCGTCGGCTCGCTGCCGCACGACAAGACGATGCGGGCGATCGAGCTCTTCGGGACGAAGGTGGCGCCGCTCGTGCGCGAGGAGGTCAGCCGCCGCGCTGCTGCTTCTGGCGCCAGCGGTGCAGCTCCTTCGACTTGAACCTCGCCTTCGGGGGCGCGGCCGGCGGCGTCGGATCGGCCTGCTCGAGCCAGCGGGCGGCGGCGTCCTCGGGATCCAGCCCTACCTGGCGCTCGCGCTCGGCGCGCCGCTTCGCCGCATCCTCTCGCTTCGTCACCGGTTGTGGTTCACCACCTCGACGTTGTTCCCGTCCGGGTCGAGCACGAACGCGGCGTAGTAGCCCTCGTGGTAGGCCGTGCGCTCGCCGGGGGCGCCGTTGTCGCGGTAGCCGGCCGCGGTCGCGTCGCGGTGGAAGCGGTCGACCGTCTCGTCGTCTGCGGCGGCGAAGGCGAGGTGGACGTTCTCTGACGGCTCCGTGCCCGCGACGACCGAGAAGGAGCCGCTGACGCACGCGAACTGCGTCAGGTCGGCGGTCTCGCGGCCGACGCGGAAGCCGGCCGCGGGGCCGACGGTCTCGTAGAAGTGGGTCGCGGCAAGCACGTCGGAGACGCGGATCCAGAGGTGGTCGACGTTGCCACCGTCGCGGAGCGAGCCGTGGTGGACGGCCTCGATGCTGTTCCCGTCCGGATCGAGCAGGAAGGCGCCGTAGTAGTCGTCGCTGTACTGCGGCCGCGGCCCCGGCTCGCCGTCGCTCCCGTACCCGGCCGCGACGCCCGTCTTCCAGAACTCGTCCACGTGCTCGCGCGTCGGGGCCGCGAAGCCGACGTGCAGCCGCCGGGTCACCGGGCTCTCGCCGTCCGCCGCCGCGAGCGAGAAGTCGTCCCACTCGGCGAAGTGGTCGCCGCTGTGCGTCGGCTCGATCCCGAGCGTACGCAGGACGGTCGCGTAGAAGCGCTCGGAGGCCTCGCGGCTCGTGACGCGGATCGTGACGTGGTCGAACACTCCCGGATCATTGCGAAACGCGTGCGCGATGCGCGCGGACGCAAGCCCGGTCGCCGGACTGCGGCGTGCACCAGCGCTGCGCGTGGCTGCGTTCGTCCAGGCCTTGGCCGAGCTTCACGAGGCTGCCGGGGTAGAACGGAGCCCGGCCGGAGCCGGGCTCCGTCCGTCAGAGGTCGTTCGACGCGCCCTGGTCCTTGTTCGGGCAGTCGTGGTCACCGGACGTGCCGGCGTACCCGCGCTGCGCCTTCGAAGCCTGGGTCTTCGCCGCCGGTGCCTTCGCCGCCGGCTTCGCAGCCGGAGACGAGCCACCTGCGACGGCCATCGTCGCCCAGATCGCCGCGAGCAGGATCACTCCTGCGAGCGCGACGAGCAGCGGGTGACGACGTGTCTTCGGTGCCTCTTCCATGGGCCTCCTTCCGTCGGGTGCCCACAGCCAGTCAATCACGGCCAGGTCAAGGCCGGATCAAGCCGGCTAGTTGAGCGAGGGGTCGGGCGGCATCAGCGAGAGCAGCGCGTAGGGGCCGCCCTGGCGGCGGAGCACCGTGCTCCAGAGGCCGTCGGGGTCGTCGCTGAAGAGGTCGTCCGGCTCGGCGGGGAGGACGAGCCACGACTCCTCCTCGAGCTCGCTCTCGAGCTGGCCCGCGCTCCAGCCCGCGTAGCCGAGGAAGACGCGGCCGCGGAGGACGGGGACGTCCGGCTCCTGCACGAACCCGACGGCGCCGAAGAGGATCTCGGACGCGTCGTCCGGGTCGTCGAGCTCCGCGACCGCGAGCACCGAATCGGTCGAGACCGGGCCGCCGACGTAGACGGGGTCCGCGTCGCCCGCGATCGAGGCCAGCTCCGGGACAGCGTCGCCCACGGACGTGTCGGTCGGCCGGTTGAGGACGAGGCCCATCGCGCCCTCCTCGCCGTGCTCTGCGATCAGCACGACCGTCCGGTGGAAGTTCGGGTCGCTGAGGATCGGTGCGGCAACCAGCAGCTGCCCTCGCAGCGTCTCGCTCATCGGCGAAAGGTAGCGCTCTGGAGCGGGGGCGGGGGCCAGCGAGCCGGCCCCCGCTCCTGTTGCGCCTGCGACCCCAGCGGGAGCGAAGCGA
>JANPKC010000112.1:0-4935 GCA_031425855.1 Actinomycetes bacterium
CACGCTGGAGGGCGTCGGCGATCAGTGCGCGGGCACGGCGACGGGACTCGGTCCGCGCCTCCTCCTCCTGCTGGCGCACGCTCCGCGCGAGCTCGTGCCGGATCAGATCCTGGGAGCGTTCCAGCAGGTGGCTCTTCGCCTCGGCGACGGTCAGGCCGCCGACCCTCTCGAGCGCAGAGAGCGCGTCGTCCTTCGCCGTTTTCAGCTCGTCTTGGAGCTGCTTGACGTGCACCTCGCGGTCGTTCAGCCCCTGCTCTCGGCGCTCGACCTCCGTCTGCTTCCGCTCGAGGTCGTGCTCGGCGGCGGTGATCTGCTCCTCGATGCGGGCGGCCGCGGTGCGCCGATCCTGGACTTCCGCCTCGACCTCGGCCCGTAGCTTCACCGCCAGCTCTCGCGCCTCGATCTGGGCCTCGCGCCGGATCGTCTCGGCCTCGCGCTCGGCGACGTGAACACGCGAGCCGCTGCGCAACATCAGCAACCCTGTCGCGACGGCGGCGCCGATCGACAGTCCAACCAGCGTCATGACCGCAGTGAGCATGCCGTCCTGCCTCCAGAGGGAGAAGGTGGATTCCGCGACGGACGTCGCGGGTGCTCACATCCGGCGCTCGCCTGCAGGCAGCGTCCGGTCTTGGCGCGTCAGATCACGGTCGAGCCGGAGTGTCCTCCCGGGCGTCCGTTGGAGCGAAGGTTGGAGTGGTCAGAAGAGCCAAGGTTTCAGAAACTTCGGAAAAACGCGCTTGTGCAGGAAAATCGTCGAATGGAAGCACTGCCGATCCTATCGCGTCTCAGTCCTCCTGCGCAATGACTCCCTCGAGCGCCTCGGCGCCGAAGCCCTGCGACCCCAGGTAGCGAGCCGTCTTGAGGCTACGCCCGCGTCGATCCACGATCCGCGCGGCGCGCTCCCGCTCCGGCTCGAGCGCCGCGAGCGCTGCCTCGACGAGCTCCGGTGCGATCCCGCGCCCGTCGAGGTCGTGGCGGATCAAGGCGTCGCCGGAGCCGCGGGCGGCGAGCTGCTCCGCCCGCGTGCAGGCGAAGCGCTCGTCGTCCACGTAGCCGATCCGCTCGAGCGTCTCGAGCGCCTGCTCCCGCGCCGCCGCAGCGACGCCCCGTTTCGCCAGGCGCGCGTCGAGCTCCGCGCTCGTGCGGTCGTGGTGGCGCAGAGCGCGGATTGCCAGGTCGATGGGCGCCGTCTCGACGGCGTCGTCGCGACGCGGCACGCTCCTAGGCCGCCGAGGCGGCTTCCTCCTGCTCCTCGACCTCTTCGGGCACCGGCGTGACCTGCTCGGCGCCGGCGACCGTCGGCAGGAGCCGCGCCGAGATCGCCTGCTCGGGCCCTGCCTGCGCCTGGATCTGCTGCAGGATCTGCTGGACGACGTCCGGATGCTCCTTCAGGAACGAGGCAGCGTTCTGGCGGCCCTGGCCGAGCCGCTCGTCGCCGAAGCTGAAGTACGAGCCCGACTTCGCGACGATCTTCCGCTCGATCCCGACGTCGAGCACCGTGCTCTCCCAGGAGATGCCGGAGCCGTAGATGATGTCGAACTCGGCCTGCTTGAACGGCGGCGCCACCTTGTTCTTGACCACCTTGACGCGGACGCGGTTGCCGTAGGCCTCCGCCCCGTCCTTCAGCGTCTCGATCCGGCGGATGTCGAGCCGGACCGAGGAGTAGAACTTGAGCGCCCTGCCGCCCGGGGTCGTCTCAGGGCTGCCGAACATGACGCCGATCTTCTCCCGGAGCTGGTTCGTGAAGAGGCAGATCGTGTCGGTGCGGTTGAGCGTGCCGGCGAGCTTGCGCAGCGCCTGGCTCATCAGCCGGGCCTGGAGGCCGACGTGGCTGTCGCCCATCTCCCCCTCGATCTCGGCCTTCGGCGTCAGGGCCGCGACCGAGTCGACCGCGACGACGTCGAGCGCGCCCGAGCGGACGAGCAGCTCGGTGATCTCGAGCGCCTGCTCGCCGGTGTCCGGCTGCGACACGAGCAGGTCGTCGACGTTGACGCCGATCTTGCGCGCGTACTGGGGGTCCATCGCGTGCTCTGCGTCGATGAAGGCGCAGATGCCGCCGCGGCGCTGGGCCTCGGCGATCACGTGGTAGACGAGGGTCGTCTTCCCGGAGCTCTCCGGGCCGAAGACCTCGACCACGCGCCCGCGTGGCAGCCCGCCGATGCCGAGCGCGACGTCGAGCACGAGCGAGCCCGTCGAGATCGCCCCGATCTGCACCTGGGCCTGGTCGCTCATCTTCATGACCGAGCCCTTTCCGAACTGTCGCTCGATCTGCCCGAGGGCGACGTCGAGAGCTTCCTCGCGGTTCATCTGATCAGCCTCCTAGCCGAAATGAGTCGTGCACCTCGCGCACCGCCCGAGTAGTACGGGGGTTGGCGGGTGCAGAACGTGAAAGGAAAGCAGTTGCGTCGGACGACACGTGCCCACGCTACCGGCCGAGGTTATGCGGGTTTGTCTCGATTCTGTTCCAAAAGACGCCGCACGAGGTGGAGCGAGGCGACGACCGACCGCCGGCGGATCGAGTCGCGGTCGCCGGGGAAGCTGAACGACCCGCCGCGGCTCGCCTCGGGCGTCTCGACGTGGAAGTACACGAGCCCGACCGGCTTCTCCTCCGTGCCTCCGCCCGGGCCGGCGATCCCCGTCACCGAGACGGCGACGTCGACGCCGAGACGCTCGCGGGCCCCGCGGGCCATCGCCTCGGCGACCTCGGCCGAGACGGCGCCGTGCCGCTCGATCAGATCCGCGTCGACGCCGAGCTCGGCGGTCTTCGTCTCGTTCGCGTACGCGACGATCCCGCCGGCCACGACGTCGGTCGATCCCGGGATCGCCGTCAGGCCCGCCGCAACCAGGCCGCCGGTGCACGACTCGGCGGTCGCGAGCGACCAGCCGAGCTCCCGGCAGCGGTCGAGCACGATCTCCTCGACCCCGCGCCCGTCGCTCGAGTAGAGAAACCGTCCGAGCCGCTCCGCCAATGCCGTCTCGAGCCCGAGCAGCCGCTCCTCGGCACTCGCGTCGGCCATCAAGTCGACGTGGATCTCGAAGCTGCGGGCGCAGATCGTCACCTCGAGCCCGTTCCCGTCGCCCCCCGCTTCCTGGAACGCCTGCGCGACCTGCGACTCGCCGGGGCCGAAGAACCGGAGCGTGCGGCGGAGCGGAGGCGTGCCGCGATCGAGGACGCGGCGGACCTCCGGGGCCTCGAGCGCACGCGGCCACAGCCGCTGTAGCTCAGTCGGCGGGCCGGGCAGGATCACGACGGGGATGCCGGCGGCCTCGACGACGAGGCCCGGTGCGGTGCCGGCGAGGCCGAGGATCGTCGAGGGGTCCGGCACCGTCGCCTGCTTCGTGACGCCGTCGGAGAAGTCGGCGTACGGGCGCTTCATCCGCTCCGCCACCATCCGCGAGACGCCCTCGATCTGGGCCTCCAGGTCCGCGTCGACCCTGACCGCCAGCCCCGCGACCTTCGCCACGATCCTGACCGTGCGGTCGTCGTGCGTCGGGCCGAGGCCGCCCGACGTGGCGACGAGGTCTGCGGTCGCCACCGCCTCGGCAACGGCCGCCTCGAGCTCGGCCGGGTCGTCTCCCACCACGATGATGCGCGCGGGCTCGATCCCCAGCGAGAGCAGCGAGCGGGCCAGGAACGGGCCGTTCAGGTCAGTGCGCTCGCCGCGGACGAGCTCGCTGCCCGTGACGACGATGACCGCGCGTGGGCGCCGGCCGTTCGCGCCGGTCAAGCCGCGTCGGCCGGGAAGATCTTCTTCGCCGTCACGAAGACGCCCTGCGCCTTGACGGCGGCCGGCAGGCGCACCCTGTTGCCGTTGCGGCGTACGAGCACGTTCTGCGGCGACTCGAGCCTGACCCAGAGCACCTGCCCGTCGAACCGCTGCTTCTGGCCGCGCTCGAGCGTGCCCTGGTAAAGCACCTCGCCGAGCGCGCTGCGCTGCCGGACGAGCATGTAGGAGTCGCCGCGCGTGGCGCGCAGCTCGAGCCGCGCCGTGCCGGCGGCCGGCGGGATCCGGGCCACCGGCGTCTGCTGCGCGGTCGCCGAGGTGGTCAGGCCGTGCACGGGCTCGTCTTCAGGGCTGCCGAAGCGCCAGGCGACGATGACGAGGGCCGTGACGATCGTGATCGCCGTCAGAGCGAGCAGGACGATGTTCGACTCGCGCCGGTCCGACCGCCTCGCCTTCGCGGCCGGGACGCGACGGGCGCGCAGGGGCGCGTCCTCCTCCCCGATCACGAAGCGCGAGTTGTACTCGTCGACGTAGAGCTGCCCGTCCAGGCCCAGGTAGTCGGCGTACGAGCGCAGGAAGCCCTTGATGTAGGTGTGCGACGGCAGCAGCTCGAAGCGCTCGTCCTCGAGCGCGCGCAGGTACTTGCCGCGGATCTTCGTCCCGTGCTCGGCATCGGAGAAGTCGATGTGGCGGCGCAGGCGCGCCTCGCGGAGGCTGTTGCCGATCTCGAACACGGGGGCATGGTAGCCGCCCCGTCACCGCGCATCTAGGTGGCGCCCCCGGGAGCGTCGTTCCCATCCGGCTCGCGCGCGCCTCGCAGCGGTCAGGGACGGCCTGCCTCGGACCCTCCCACCGAGCGCCTCCGGCCGAGGGCGCCGAGGACGCTCCGTACCGTCCGCTCGCGCACGCTCTGACCCGCGGGAAGCGCTCCGTCCCGGATGAACACCGGCTTTCCCCGCAGACGCCACAGAAGCGCGGTGGCGGTCACCCAGGCCCACTCGCGCCCGAACGCGGCGTCCGGCTCCCACGTGGCGCCGACGATCAGCAGCGCGTCCGACTCGTCGCGCAGACGCAGCAGGCCCGCGTACTCCGGCTGCGACCACCGGCTCTCGGAGCCGCGCGCCGCAACTGCGGTGCGGCGCAGGATCGAGGCCAGCGTCCGCACCCGACCTCGGCTCTCCAAGCCGGCGAGGAGATACGGCCGAAGGGC
>JANPKC010000113.1:0-6256 GCA_031425855.1 Actinomycetes bacterium
CGCCACGACCGCAGTCGCCAGGCCGGCAGCCTCGAAGACCGCACTCCTCCGGCGGAGGAGGGCCAGCGCAGCGGCCGCGGCGAGGGCGAGCAGAGTCAGCGCGGCGTAGCCGGCGACGATCCCCGCACCGAGCTCGTCGCCGGCCGTGTCGAGCTCCTCGGCGGCGCCTGCGAACGTGAAGACGAAGAGGCCCGCGGCGGCGACCGGCAGCCCGAGCCCTCGCGCGGCCGCGGGAAAGGCCGTCTCCGCCGCCAGTCGCCGCTCCTGAGCGACCGTGCCGAGCCCGTAGAGGGCGGCGCCATAGGCGGCCGCGAGCACCGGGAACGACGCCCACGCATCGCCGCCCGTGTCGTCGATCGCAAGCCAGAACTCCCAGCCGACCCAGCCGGTGAAGATGACGAGCGCGAGCCACTCGATCGGCCGCGAGCCGATGACCAGCGCGGTCGCGGTCGCCCCTCCGGCCCAGACCAGCAGCGCGAGCGGGTCGTGCGCCTCGACGTTGTACATCTGCCCGACGAGGAAGAGCGACGCGCCGAAGAGGAGGACGCCGACCAGGTAGAGAGCCTCGCCGACCCGCGGCGACCTCTCGGTCCGCTCGCGGAGATGGAAGGCCGCGGCGTAGGTGCCGGCGGTCGCGATCGTCAGCAGCGCGAGCCGGGCTGCGTGGCTCATCCCGTCCCAGTTGGCGGCGACGAAGCCGATCACGCCGAGCCCGACGGCGACCGCGCCGATGACGGCGAGGGCCACCGTCGCACGCCCGCGCGGCTCCGCTCCCGCGCCGGCGTAGCGGCCGCGGATCGCCGCCGCCTGCTCGGCCGACACGATCCCCTCCGCGACCCACGCCTCGCTCTCGTGGTCGAGCTGCCCGGCGAAGGTGCGGTCGGCCATTACTCCGCGGTCGGTGTCTGCGGAAGCGCGCGGTAGGTGACGTAGACGAGCGGCGTCTCGGGGCCGCGCTCCTCCTCCGGCCGCCGCCGCGCCCGCAGCCAGCGGACGACGAACTCGGAGAGCTCCTCCACCTCCGCCTGGCTCGCGTACACCGTCCAGCCGCCGATGAACGCGGTCTCGCGCCAGGAGTCGCTGTGCTCTCCCTCGCGGCGCTGGTGGATGTAGCGGCGGAGGGCGTCCTCGTCGCGGCCGACCATCGCGCTCTCGAGCTGCGCGACCGCCGCGTCGTACTCCGGGTCTTCGGCCGGGGCCGACGAGATCAGGCCGACGCGCTCCGGGTCGCGCTTCCACCAGCGCTCACGGCCCTTGCGCCGGTCGAGATCCTCGATGATCAGGCCGGCCGCCGCGAGCGCGCGCAGGTGGTAGCTGGTGGCGCCGCTGGACTCGCCGAGCTCGCGCCCGAGCATCGAAGCGGTCGCCGGGCCGTCCGCCAGCGACTCCAGCATCCGGAGCCGCAACGGATGCGCGAGAGCCCGGACCTCCTTGGCGCCGAGCGAGCGGGCGGGGAGAAGCGAGGGCTTCATCAGCGGGGACGATAGAGCGGATCGCGCGAACGGGGGGTTTAGGCACGACTAAAAGTCGCTATGGTTTAGGCATGGCTAAATTCACCCGCAGACGCCTGCTTGCCGGGGCCGCGCCGCTCGTGGCCGCGCCGGTGCTCGGGAAGCTGGCCTTCGACGGGGACGCAGAGGCGGCGCAACGCACGCTGCAGGGCCACGAGCACGGCCACGCCGCGATGGGCCACGCCGCGATGATCGGCGGCCAGGCGCCCGCGGTCGGCGGCCCGAACGACCTCGACGAGCTGCTGTATCCGCCTGCGGCCCTCCCGCACCAGCCCGGCCGGGTGCGCGAGTACACCCTGCGAGCGATCGACAAGGAGATCGAGATCGCGCCCGGAGTCTTCTTCCCCGCCTGGACGTACAACGGCACGATCCCCGGCCCGGTGATCCGCGCCACGGAGGACGACATCCTCCGCGTTCGCTTCGTCAACGCCGGCTCGCACCCGCATTCGATCCACTTCCACGGCATCCATCCGTCCAACATGGACGGTGTCTTCGAGGTCGTCCGCTCGGGCGAGGAGTTCGTCTACGAGTTCCCGGCCAGGCCCGCCGGGCTGCACCTCTACCACTGCCACACGACACCGCTGAAGAAGCACATCCACAAGGGGCTCTACGGGGCGTTCATCGTCGACCCGAAGGAGCCGCGGCCGCCGGCGCGGGAGCTCGTGATGGTGATGAACGGCTACGACACGGACGGCGACGGCGGGAACAACTTCTACACGGTCAACGGACGCAGCTTCTACTACGCCAAGTACCCGATCACCGTCAGGCGTTCCGAGAAGGTGCGGCTCTACCTCGCCAACCTGACCGAGTTCGACCTGATCAACTCCTTCCACCTGCACGGCGACTTCTTCCGCTACCAGCCGACCGGCACCGGCGACAACTGGGAGTACACCGACACGGTGATGCAGTGCCAGGGGCAGCGCGGCGTGCTCGAGATCGAGTTCGCGAACACGGGCCGGTTCATGTTCCACGCGCACCAGTCGGAGTTCACCGACCTCGGCTGGATGGGCTTCTTCAACGTGGTCGACTGATGGAGGGTCGTTCGGCGGCAGGGCGGTTGTTCACGGGCTGGCGCCTCTGGGCGCTCGTCCCGGTCGTGCTGCTCGCGCTCGCCGTCGGCGGCTTCGTCGCGTCGGGCTCGTCGCTCGTCGGCCTGATCGGCACGAATCCGCCGCAGCCCGACGCCTTCGACGTCCGCCGGGTCGAGTTCGAGCCCGGGGAGATCAAGGTGCGCGTGACGAACCCGCAGCAGGACGACCTCACGATCGCCTCCCTGACCGTCGACGACGCGATCGTCCCGTTCGAGCTCGACGGGCCGCAGACGCTCGGCCGGCTCCGCTCGAGCACGATCGTGATCCCGTACGACTGGGTCGAGGACGACCCGATCGCGATCGGCGTCACGAGCTCGACGGGGATCGAGACGGTCGAGGAGATCGCGGCGGCCGTGGAGACGCCCGGCTTCACCGGCGGCAGCGTCCTCGGCTACGCGATCATCGGCTTCCTCGTCGGCGTGCTTCCGGTCGCCCTCGGCCTGCTCTGGCTGCCGTCGCTGCGGCGGGCCGACCAGCGCTGGCTGACCGGGTTCATGGCGCTGACTGCGGGGCTGCTCTCGTTCCTCGGCGTCGAGGCGCTCTTCGAGGCCTTCTCGCTGCAGGCGGCGGTGCCCGGCGCATTCGGCGGCCCCGGGCTCGTCCTGCTCGGCGTCGCCCTCAGCTACCTGACGATGACCTTTCTCTCGGCGCGGTTCTCGCGCGCCGGGAACGGTGCCCTCGGCGGCGTTGCGCTGGCGACGCTCGTCGCGGTCGGGATCGGCGTCCACAACTTCGGCGAGGGTCTCGCGATCGGGACCTCGTTCGCGTTCGGTCAGCTGACGCTCGGCTCGTTCCTGATCGTCGGCTTCATGATCCACAACGTCACCGAGGGGCTCGGGATCGCGGCCCCCGCCGCGGAGGACGGGGTCTCCCCCTCGGTCTGGCGGCTCGGCGCGCTGACCGCGATCGCCGGCGTGCCGGCGATCTTCGGAGCCTGGACGGGCGGCTTCGTGGCGAACGACGTGCTCGGGATCCTCTTCTTCGGCGCCGCGGCGGGAGCGGCTTTCGAGGTCGTCGCCGAGGTCGTCCGCTACGTGATGCGGCGTGACCCGGACGGGCTCCGCTCCGGGTTCGCGGTCGGCGGGTTCCTCGCCGGGATCGCGATCATGTACGCCACCGGCCTGATCGCCGGCTGACCCGGCCGCTACGCGACGAGCGCGATCACCAGCCACACCAGCCCTGCGGCGACGAGTCCGAGCGAGAGGAACGAGAGCGGCGGCATCAGCCACACGAGCGGGTTGGCGCGCACCCAGGCGAGCCGGTCCTCCTCCGGTCGGTCGCGGTCACGCAGGCCGGCGGCTCGCCAGCTCTTCGCCACGGGGCGTCCGACGAGGCCGCCGGCCAGATAGGCGAGCACGACTCCCGCGACGATCAGCAGCAACGGTCGGATCACGAGCGGACGGCTCCGGCACGTCGCAGGAGGCGCTTTCGCTCCTCCGGCAGGAAGAAGCCGAGCGCGAGCAGGGCGAGCGGGTAGGCCAGCGTCAGGCCGAGCGCTGCGCCGAGGCCACCGACCGCCTTGCCGACCAGCAGGAGCGCAACGGCTGCTGCGGCAGCCGTCAGCACGCGCCGCCACTGGTACGGGGTCGGGAAGACGCGCTGCGCGTACCAGGTCATCGCGAGGAACATGACGCCGTAGGCGGCGACGGTGGCGACCGCCGCTCCCATCATCCCGTAGGGCGGGATCAGGATCAGGTTCAGCACCACGTTGACGAGCGCGGCAACGCCGGTGATCACCCAGTTGAACTGCGTCCGCTTTGCGCGCCCGACGCCGATCGCCATCACGATGTAGGCGGCGTAGGCCATGCCGCCGAACGCGAGCGGCGCCACCACGCGCTGGCCCTCGTAGAACTCCGGCTGGGTCAGCAGGCGCACGAGCCACGGCGCCAGCAGGCCGAGCGCGAGCGCGAGCCAGGAGGCGACCGCGACGAGGTAGGTGAGGACGAAGGCATACGTGCGCTTCGCCTCGGCGTCGTCCTCGATCGAGTACGCGAAGGCGGGCCAGGCCATCCGGAACGCGGTCAGCAGCAGCACCATCGCCGACGCGATCCGGACGCCGATCTCGTAGAGCCCGACCTCGTCGAGGTCGGCCAGGTGGACGAGGAAGAAGCGGTCGCTGAAGTTGACGGCGATCAGCGCGAGCGCAGCGGGCACGAGCGGGACACCGAAGCGGTTCATCTCCCGCAGCAGCGGCCGCGAGAACTGGAGCCCGAGCTGCTCCCGGTGAACCGCGAGCAGAGCCAGATAGACGACGAGGGTCCCGACGAAGTTGCCGGCGATGACGCCGAGCGCGCCCTGCTCCCAGACGACGACGAGCAGGATCGTGGCCCCGATCGTGACCGCGATGTTGGCGAGGCTCGCGAGCACGAACTCGGTCGAGCGCTCCTCGGCGCGGAAGAGCGAAGTCAGCTGCTCGTAGTTCATCTGCGCCCAGACGCCGACGAAGCCGGCGCGGACGAGGTTCGCGTCGTCGAGCCCGAGCAGGTCGGCGAGCGGCTCGGCGAGCAGGACGCCGGCGGCGAGCCCCGCGGTCGCGCTCGCCATCGTGAACCAGAACGCGGTGCGCACGACGAGCCGCCGTTGCGCGAAGTCCGGCGAGTCGAAGTAGAAACGGAAGAACGCGGACGAGATCCCGGCGCGAAGAATCGTGACCAGCACCGCCGAGAGCGCGACGATCAGGCCGACGGCGCCGAGGTCGGCGGTGTCGAGGTAGCGCGTGTAGAGCGGGAGCAGGAAGACCGCGAGGACGCGCGAGACGATCCCGCCGAGTCCGTACACGGCCGAGTGGCGGCCGAGCCGCCGCATCTGCGCGCCGAGCGACGTCATCTAGAGGCGAGCGTAGAGGTCGAGCAGGCGGTCGGCCACGCGCTCGACGTCGTGGACGCTCTCGACGTAGGCGCGCGACGCGGTGCCGAGCTCACGCCGCCGGGCGGCGTCGGCGACGAGCGGCCGCAGCGTCTCGCGAAGGGTCTCGGCCGTGGCGGAGACGATAGGGACGCGCAGGCCGAACGCCTCCTCGGTGCGACGGACGGCCTCTTCGTGGAGGAAGGTGACCACGGGCTTGCCGAGGGCCATGGCCTCGATCGCGAACAGGCCGTACCAGCCGGCGTTCAGCTGGTCGACGACGATGTCGGCCGCGCGGTAGCGCTCGAACGCCTCGCCGTGGTGGAGGCCCTCGACGAGCTCGAGGTCGGCGTCGAGCCCCTCGACCGCGGCGATCACGTGCTCGCTGCCCTTGCGGCGACGCGACGAGGGCGCGTGGACGATCAGCGGGCGGGCGCGGTCGGAGGGCGGCGCCGGCTCGATCCGGGCGAGGTCGACCCCGGGCGGGATCACCTCGGCCTCGGGCACCCAGCGGATTGCGTCGTAGCTGCCGACGACCTGCGCGTCGGCCTGCTTGCCGTAGGCGAGCTGCGCCGGCGTCTTGCCGCGGATGTCGGAGCCGAGGTAGTGCATCAAGGATTTCTTGCGGAGCGCCCGGAGGATCGGGAACTGCAGTGATTGCGGCACGAGCGTCAGCCCGAAGACGAAGTGGAAGACGTCGGTTCGGGGCACCAGGCCGGCGAGCGCGCGCCACTGGGTCGTCTGCCGACGGACGAAGCCGCCGGAGAGATCGAGGGAGCGATCGGCCTCCGGGTGCAGGCGGTAGCGGTT
>JANPKC010000114.1:0-13470 GCA_031425855.1 Actinomycetes bacterium
GCCGAGCTGCCGGAGCGGCCGACGGCGCTCTTCGTCGGAGCGCTCGAGGCATACAAGAACGTCGACGGCCTCGCTGCCGCGTGGCGCCGTGTCGCCGCGCAGTTGCCAGAGGCGCGGCTCGTGATCGTCGGCAAGGGCAGCCGCCGCGAGCCGATCGAGCGGCTCGTGCGCGACCTGCCCGAGCATGTGGTGCACGTGACGCAACTCGACCCGGACGAGGTCGCGCGCGCCTTCGACGACGCGACGTTGCTGGTGCTGCCGTCGTGGCCGGAGGGGTTGGGCCGCGTCGTGATCGAGTCGTTCGCGCGCGGTCGCGCCGTCGTCGCCACCGACGCGGGCGGGATCCCGGATCTCGTCGTCGACGGGCAGGAGGGCCTCCTGATCCCGCCTGCTGACGAGGACGCCCTGGTCGAGGCGCTCCTCCGCGTGCTCGGCGACCGCGAGCTGGCAGCGCGGCTCGGCGCTGCGGCGCACCTGCGCTACGCCGACTGGCACACGACGCCCGTCGACTTCGCGGCCTCCTACCGCGAGCTCGTCGACCGAACCGCCTCCTGATGCGGCTCGTCCTCGTCACGCAGACGCTCGATGCCGAGCATCCCGCCCTCGCGCAGACACTCGATCTCGTCGACGCCCTGGCACGGAGAACAGGAGAGCTCGTCGTCCTCTGCCAGTCGGTCGGATCGCACCCGCCGCTCCCGCCGAACGTGCGCGTGCGCGTCTACGCCGCCGGCACGCGAGCGGGTCGCGGTCTCCGTTTCGCCGGACTGCTCGCGGCCGAGCTGCGGAAGCGGCCGAGGCCGGACGCCGTGCTCGCGCACATGGTCCCGCTCTTCCTCGTCCTCGCCGCGCCGCTCGCGAAGCCGCTCGGCGTCAGGCTCGCGCTCTGGTACACGCACTGGCACGCGGGCCGCGTTCTTCGTCTGGCGACCGGCCTTGCCGACGTCGTCCTCAGCGTCGATCAGCGCTCGTTCCCGCTGCGCTCGCGGAAAGTCCGTGGGATCGGCCACGCGATCGACGTCGAGGCGTTCTCGCCCGGGGCCGTCCGTCCGGAGGCAGGTCGTCTGCGCCTGCTCGCGCTGGGGCGCACCGCGCGCTGGAAGGGCTACGACACGATGCTGGCGGGGCTCGAGCGCGCGGTCGCAGCCGGTGTCGACGCCGAGCTCGAGATTCGCGGCCCGCAGCTGACCGGCGACGAGCGGGCGCACGCGGCGGAGCTGCGCGAGGCGGTTGCAGCGTCCCCCACGCTCGACGGCCGGGTCAGGATCGAGCCGCCGCTGCCGCGCTCGGCGCTACCGGAGCTCCTGCGGGGAGCCGACGCGCTGCTCAGCGCCACGCAGCCTCGCGGCAGCGAGACGCTCGACAAGGTCGTCTACGAGGCGGCGGCGTGCGGTGTCCCGGTGCTGGCGAGCAACTCCGCGCTGGACGAGTTCCTCGGCGGTCTGCCGCTCGAGCTTCGCTTCACCGCCCGGGATGCGGACAGCCTCGCCGGCGCGCTGCGAGCCATTGCCGCCGCGGACGCCGCGACCCGTGCAGCGACCGGCGCGGAGCTGCGCCGGCGCGTCGTCGCCGGCCACTCGATCGACGCCTGGGCGGACGCCGTCGTCGCGAGCCTTGCCCGTCCGGGCCGCAAGTAACATCCGGGACGTGGCGACGCAGCCTTCGGAGCCCGCGCCGCGCGCCCGCGACCGCGACGTGCGCGCCCTCCGGCCGTACATGCTGCGGCGGGGACCGCTGCGGACGCTCCTGCGCCGCGTCCTCGGGGTGACGACGCTCGCCGTGCTCGACACGCTCGGCCTCGCGCTCGGGATCTATCTCGCGCTCGTGCTGCGGAGCTTCGTCTACGGCGACCCGGTCCTCTGGAGCCTGCTCTGGCGCACCGAGGTCGACGAGTGGCTGCCGTTCCTGATCCCGATCACGCTGCTCGTGTTCTGGCAGGCAGGCCTTTACGCCCCGCGTGAGCGCCGCGCCGGTCTCGGCCGGGTCGCCTCCTCGCTCCTGCTCGTCGCGGCGATCGTGGTCGCGTTCGGGTACGGCACCGGCTACGACTTCAACACCTCCGGCCTGATCCCGACGGCGCTCGTGCTCTGCGCGATCGCGGTGGGGCTGCTCCGCTCGGCGTACGACTCGTTCACGATCGAGCTCGAGCGGCTGCTGCACGCCCGCCGCCGGGCGCTGCTGCTTGGCGACCGCGAGAGCAACGCAGTCCTCGAGCGGATGCTCTCGGGGAGCAGGGTCGGGATCGCCTACGAGTTCGTCGACGCCCGTGCGACCGGCGGGCAGGCGAGCGTGGCCGAGCGGATCGCGCTGTTGCGGCCCGACGAGGTGATCCTGAACGAGGGCGACTTCGACGAGGCGACCGTGCTCGAGATCGTCGAGACCGCGCACCGCGCGGGCGTCAAGGTGCGGATCGCCCCGAAGACGACCGACCTCCTGATCGAGCGCGGCGAGTACGTGCCCGGCCAGGGGATGCCGCTCTTCGAGCTCCGGCCGCCGGTGCTCGCGGGCACCGACTGGGTCGTGAAGCGCGCGTTCGACCTGCTCGTCAGCGCCGTCGTCGTCCTCGCCGGGCTGCCGGTCTGGCTGCTGATCGCGGCCGCGATCAAGCTCGACTCGCGCGGGCCCGTCCTGTACCGCGACCGGCGCATCGGCGTCGGTGAGCGGGAGTTCGAGATGCTCAAGTTCCGGACGATGGTCGAGGGTGCCTCCGAGCAGCAGGACGAGCTCGAGGAGCGGAACGAGGCGCCGGGGGCGCTGTTCAAGATCCGCCGCGACCCTCGCGTGACCCGCGTCGGCCGCCTGCTGCGCAAGCTCTCGCTCGACGAGCTGCCGCAGCTCCTGAACGTCCTCCGGGGCGAGATGAGCCTCGTCGGCCCGCGTCCGCTGCCGCTGCGCGACTACGCGATGCTCGACGGCTGGCACCGCAAGCGCTACCTCGTCCTGCCAGGGATCACCGGCCTGTGGCAGATCTCGGGCCGCTCGAACCTGAACTTCGACGACCTCGTCCGGCTCGACTTCTACTACATCGAGAACTGGTCGATCTGGCTGGACATCTCGATCCTGATCAAGACGCCGTTCGCGATCGTCAGCGGCCGCGGGGCGTACTAACAGCGCCTTCATCCCCGCTCCCTATGCTGTCCACCGTGAAGGGCTGTCCAGCGTGAAGGCGCCGAAGATCCTCGCCGTCGCCTCGGCGGTCGACCTCGACTTCCGCTACGGCTGCACGCCCGCGTGGTGGCAGCTCTGGAAAGGCCTCTACGAGGTCGGCGCCGACCTGATCGTGACGCCGTACCGGGGCCGCCCGGTCGAGTCGCCTTGGTGGCGGACGGCGCCGAACCCGACCTGGGTCGAGGGCGAGAGCTTCGCCGCCGTCCGCGGCGGGCTCGCGCGGCTGAAGGGCGACCGCTACCTGCGCCGGGCGGAGGAGTCGCCCGACGAGACGGTCTTCGACAGGGCGACGCGGGAGGCGATCTGGCGCTGGGTGACGCCGCGCTGGAAGCGGCACCTGACGAAGGTGCTGGAGCGCGAGAGGGACGTCGACGCGGTCGTCGTCTTCACCGTGCCGATGGCCCACTTCCGCGGCATCCCGACCTTCCTGCGCGAGCGCTTCGGCGTCCCGGTGATCTTCTACGACGGCGACGTGCCGATGAGCCTGCCCGAGTTCGGCGGCATGGACACGGGCTTCAACTACTACCACGGCGCCGACCCGTCCGAGTACGACCTCGTCGTCTCGAACTCCGAGGGCGGGCTGCCGAGCCTGCTCGAGCTCGGCGCCAAGCGCGCGGAAGCGGTCTTCTGGGGCGCCGACCCCGAGTTCTTCGCGCCGAGGCAGGTCGAGAAGCTCCACGACGTCTTCTTCTACGGCTACGGGGACAAGTTCCGCCGCGACTGGATGGCCGCGATGGTGGGCGAGCCGAGCAGGGCCGCGCCGGAGCTCGAGTTTGCGCTCGGCGGCCGCGACTTCCAGGGCGACACGGGCCGCGCGTGGCTCGTCGGCGACGTCCCGTTCAACGCGTTCAACCAGGCGATCTCCGCCTCGCGGATCAACCTGAACATCACGCGCCGCTCGCACGCGACCGTCCCCGCCTCGTCCTCGTGCCGGCCGTTCGAGCTCGCGAGCGCCGGCGCCGCGATCGTCTCCAACCCGTACGAGGGGATCGAGCGCTGGTTCGAGCCGGGCCAGGAGCTGCTCGTCGTCAAGGACGCCGACGAGGCCCTCGCCGCCTATCGCGGGCTGCTCGACGACCCGGCGCAGGCGGAGGCGATGGGCGCACGCGCACGCGAGCGGGTGCTCGACGAGCACACGTACGCGCACCGCGCCCGGCAGCTGCTCTCGCTCGTCGGCCTCGGCGTCCCGGCGGCATCCCGTGCCTAGACGGCTCGCGATCGTGCCGGCGCGGAACGAGGAGGCGGCCGTCGCGGGCGTCGTCGAGGAGCTGCGGGTGTTCGACCCCGACCTCGACGTGGTCGTGATCGACGACGGCTCCGAGGACCTGACCGCGTCGCGTGCCGCCGCAGCAGGCGCGGCGGTCGTCAGCCTCCCCTTCAACCTCGGCATCGGCGGCGCCGTCCAGACGGGGTTCAAGTACGCGCTCGAGCACGGGTACGACACCGTGATCAGGCTCGACGGCGACGGCCAGCACGACCCGCAGCAGATTCCCAACCTGCTCGCGCCGCTCGAGCGCGGAGACGCCGACGTCGTCGTCGGCTCCCGCTTCGCCGAGGGCGGCGGCGACTACAAGGCGCCCTTCGCGCGCCGCGCGGGGATCCGCTGGTTCGCCCGCCTCGTCTCGCTGCTGACGCGGCAGACGCTGACCGACACGACCTCCGGCTTCCAGGCCGTCAACGGCCGCGCGATCCGCCTCTTCGCCGCCGACTACCCGCACGACTACCCCGAGGTGGAGGCCGCCGTGATGGTGGTGCGGCACCAGCTCCGGATCCTCGAGGTGCCGGCGCAGATGCGCGGGCGCGAGACCGGCCGCTCCTCGATCACGATGCTCCGCTCGCTCTACTACGCGATCAAGGTGACGCTCGCGCTGCTCGTCGGGATCTTCCGTCGGCGGGTCGTGCCGCTGGAGGAGGCGTGAATCCCGTGACGCCGCTCTACGTCTCGATCGCCGCCTCGGTCGCGTCGATCATGCTGATCCTGATCGTCTTCGAGCTGATCCGCAGCCGGCGCCTGCGCGAGCGCTACGCGCTGCTCTGGCTCGCGACCGGCGTCGTCCTGCTCGTCCTCTCGGCGTGGCGCGGGGGCCTGAACACGATCGCGGGCTGGGTCGGCGTCAACGGCTATCCGCCCGCGGTGCTCTTCGCAGTCGCGACGCTCTTCATCCTCGCAGTGCTGCTCCACTACTCGACCGTGATCTCGAAGCTCTCCGACCAGAACGTCGTGCTCGCGCAGCGGCTCGCGCTGCTCGAGCAGCGGCTCGGAGCCGGCGAGCGACGCTAGGGCGCCTCGGCGGGCCGCGCGAGCGGGCCGAGACGGGTCGCCAGGGTCGGCACCAGCAGCGGCAACGCCGCCGCCAGCAGGACGAGCGCGGGCAGGCCGGGCAGGAGGGCTCGGAAGAGCTCGCCGCCCTCGAAGCCGACACCCGTCCGGGCCGCGCGGAGCACGAGCACGCTGCCGAGCCAGCCGCCGAGCAGGATCGCCAGCGGCACCGAGCGCCGGGCAACGGCCACGACGCCCGCGAGCGGGAGCCACTGCAGCAGGCGCTGGCTCCAGAAGTACTCCCGCAGCCCCGTCATGTTCGCCTGCAGGGCGTCGAGCGAGAGGCTGCCGGATCCGCCCCGCACGAGCAGCGTCGCGCCGAGGACGGCGAGCAGCAGCCCGCCGAGCAGCATCTCGTTTCGGCCGCGGCGCGTCGATGCCTCGACCGCCAGCAGGGCGGCCACGCCCGCCACGTAGCCACCGTCACCGGTGAGACCGACCGCGAGCGGCAGCACGTCGTCCCGCAGCGTCGGGTCGTAGGAGGCGAGCGTGAAGACCGGGGCGAGCCAGGGGAGCGCGACCCAGAGCAGGAGCGTCCACGCCGACAGCGCAGCGCCTCCGATCCGCCCGGCGATGCGGGCGGCGAGCAGGAGCGCGAGCGGGCCGAGCACCAGCACGTTGACGAGCCCGCGGGCGCCGAGCTCCACGTCGCTCGCCCGGAGGGCGACCGCGAGTGTCGTCAGCCACTGCAGGACGACAGCGCCGACGAGCAGGAGGCGCGGGCGCTCGAGCAGCCGCCGGAGGCGGTCAGCCGGTCGCATGCGCCGGCGCGGCCGAGCGGTACCACGCGACCGTGCGCTCGAGCCCTTCGCGCAGCGGCGTCCGCGCGGTGAAGCCGAAGAGCTCCGCTGCACGCGACGCGTCGAGCGAGCGGCGCGGCTGGCCGTTCGGCATCGAGGTGTCCCAGACGATCTCGCCCTCGAAGCCGGTGACGTCGGCGATCGTCTCCGCGAGCTCGCGGATCGACGTCTCGACGCCTGTTCCGAGGTTGACGGGGTCGCCGCCGTCGTAGCGCTCGGCGGCGAGCGCGAGCCCTGCGACGCAGTCGTCGACATAGAGGAACTCGCGGCTCGGCGAGCCGTCGCCCCAGAGCACGACCTCGTCCTTCGAGTCGAGCATCTTCCGGATCAGCGCCGGGATCACGTGCGAGCTCTCCAGGTCGAAGTTGTCGCGCGGGCCGTAGAGGTTCGCCGGCAGCAGGTAGACCGTGTTCAGCCCGTACTGCTCGCGGTAGGCCTGCGCGCCCACGAGCACCGCCTTCTTCGCGACGCCGTACGGCGCGTTCGTCTCCTCGGGGTAGCCGTCCCAGAGCGCGTCCTCGCGGAAGGGAACCGGGGTGTGCTTCGGGTAGGCGCAGACGGTGCCGGCGACGACGAGCTTGCCGACCGCGTGCAGGCGGCTCTGCTCGAGCACGTTCGCGCCCATGACGAGGTTGGCGTACCAGTAGCGGCCCGGGTTGGCGCGGTTCGCGCCGATCCCCCCGACCTCGGCTGCGAGGTGGAAGACGAGCTCCGGCTTGGCCTCGGCGAACAGCCGGGCCGCATCCTCCATCGAGGTGAGGTCGTGGTCGCGCCGGCGGGCCGAGAAGACGTCATGTCCGTCCGCCTGGAGCCGCTCGACCAGGTGGGATCCCACGAAGCCGCCGCCGCCCGTGACGAGGACGCGGCTCACGTACGGGAGGGTGCGCCCGTCGGCAGCCAGTCGACGCGGCCGATCCACCGGTCGCGATGCTCGGCGTACCACTGGATCGTGCGCAGGACTCCCTCCTCCCACGAGACCTTGGGCTCCCAGCCCGTCTCGCGGTTGAGCTTCTCGTAGCCGACGCGCAGCGCCATCACGTCGGTGACGCCGGGACGGAGGCGGCTCTCGTCGATGACGATGTGGCGGTCGTCCGGCCAGAGGCCGTGGTCGGCGCCCGTCTTCAGGATCAGGTCGGCCCAGTCGGCCATGGAGATGTTCGAGCCCTGCCCGTAGACGTAGACGTCGCCGGGCGTTCCCTTCGCCGCGACGGTGAGGTGCCCGCGGACGCCGTCGGTGCAGAAGCAGAAGTCGCGCAGCGGCTCGAGCGCGCCCAGCTCGATCTCCGGGCGAGAGAGGGCCTGGGTGATGATCGTGCCGGTCACGTAGCGCGGGTTCTGGCGCGGGCCGTAGTTGTTGAACATGCGGGTGACGACGCCCGGGACGCCGAACGCGTCGTGGTAGTTCATCGTCAGGAAGTCGGCGGCGACCTTCGCGGTCGCGTAGATCGACTTCGGGTTGATCGGCGAGCGCTCGTGCAGGATCAGGCTGCCCGCGTCGTCGAAATCGTGGTGGTGCGCGACCGACTCGTTCACGTTACCGTACTCCTCCGAGGTCCCGGCCGTGTCGAACTTCTCCAGCTCGAGGCCCCAGTCGACGATCGACTGGAGCAGGTTGAGCGTGCCGATCGTGTTCGCCATCACCGTCTCGTAGGGCCGGTGCCACGACTCGCCGACGTGTGCCTGCGCGCCCAGGTGGAAGACGTACGGCCGGTCGGAGACGGTGTCGCGCAGCTCCTTGACGAGATAGTCGATCGACGTCTTGTCGGTCAGGTCGGCGAAGTGGACCTTCAGCCGGCTGCGCAGATGGGAGATGTTGTTGAGGGCGCCGCTGGAGGTGGCGCGGACGAACGCGTGCACGTTGGCGCCGATCTCGACGAGCGCGTCGGTGAGGTGCGAGCCCATGAAGCCGTCGGCGCCGGTGACCAGCACGGTGCGGCCGCCGTACGCGTCGCCGAACTCCCTGCGGAGGTCGTCGAGGGCGCTCTCGGTCCAGATCGGGTCGGTGCTCATACGGAATACGCTTGCGCGCGTGGCGAAGCCTAGCGCGAGGGCGCCCAGGAGCATCCTTTCGAGCGGTCTGCTGACCGCGCTCTCGCTCGTCGTCGTCACCGGCCTCTCGGCCGCGGTCGGCGTCGTGATCGCCCGCGAGTTCGGTCGCGGGGTCGAGACCGACGGGTTCTTCACGGCCTATGGCGTCTTCCTCGTCCTCGTCCTCGCGGCCAGCGCAGTCCGCGTCGCCGTGCTGCCGAGCCTCGCGCGCGCCCGCGCCGACGGCGTCTTCGGAAGCGTGCTGGCGTCGTATGCGCTCGCACTCGCCGTCGTCGCCCTGCCTGCGCTCGTGCTCGGCGTGCTCGCGAGCGGCTTCACGGCCGAGCAGCTCGCCGCGGGGCTGCCGCCGAGCGCGCAGGAGACGGCCGCGGACGCCCTCGTCTTCCTCGTCCCGGCGGCGGTCGCCCAGCTCTTCGCCGCGCTCGCGGCGAGCGCGCTCGCGGCATTCGACAGCTACGGCACCGCCGCCGCGGGGTATGCGCTCGGAAGCGTCCTCGGCCTCGCCGTGATCCTCTGGCGCGTGGACGAGGACGGCATCGTCGCGTGCGCCTGGGGGACGCTGCTGAACGGCGCCGTGACGCTCGCGGTGCCGCTCGCGGCCCTGGCGCTGCGGGCCGAATGGGGGCGCCGCGCGGCGCTCGACGTCGGCTCCCGCTTCGCGGAGCTCGCGCGAGCCGCTGCGCTGCCGATCGTGCTCCAGGCGTTCTTCGTCGTCTGCCTCCGTTTCGCGAGCGGGCTCGGCACGGGCGCCGTGACGAGCTTCACGTACTCGTACTTCGTCGCGTCGGCGCTCGTCGCGGTGACGGCTTCCTCGCTCGGGATGGTCTCGAGCGTGCCGCTGAGCCGGGCGTCGCTGTCGGACGAGCGCGCGTCCCGTCACGTCGTCAGCACGTCGCTCGTCTCCTTCGCGGCCGTCGCCGCCGCGGCCGGGGTCTTCGCGCTCGTCGGGGAGCGAATCGTCCGCGCCGCTCTCGGACAGGCCTACGCAGGCGAGGCCGGGGGCGAGATCGGCCGCCTGATCGTGCTGCTCGGCCTTTGGATGGCCGTGTCGATCGGCGTCACGGTCACCTTCCCGATGCTCTTCGTCGCGGGGCGGGAGCGCAGGCTGCCGCTGCTCGCGATCGCCGTTCTCGTCCTCCACGTCGCACTCACCTGGGCGGCTGTCGCCGCGCTCGAGCTCGCCGGCGCCGCGCTGGCGCTGACGCTCTCCACGCTCCTCGTTCTCGTCGTGCTGCTCCTGCTGCTGTCGCCCGACGTTCTGGCCGAGAGCGGCCGCGGGCTCGCGCTCGGCGCCTTCCTCGTCGGCGGCGTTGCGCTGTTCGCCTTCGGGCTCCCGGCCGTCGTCCTTCCCGACGTCCCTGCGGCAGCTGCCGGCGTCGTTCTCTTCGCGACGCTCCTTGCTGCGAGGGACCTCGGCCTGCGTCAGGCGTGGGGCTATCTGCGCACGCTCGACTAGACTGCCGCCCGTGCTGCGCGACCTCGTGAAGCGGGCGCTCGGCGCCGCAGGGCGGACGGGGGTCGGGAAGAACCTCGTCAACGCCGCCGTGCGAGCCGATCCCGGCCTGAAGCGGTACACGAGCGTCGAGCGCTGGCCCGACTCGCTCGAGGGCTTCGAGGACCTGGCGTTCCTGTTCTCGTCGAATCAGCTCAGCCACGGGATCGCGTCGCTCCAGCTCGACGAGGCGGCGCTGCTCTACGGCCTGGCCCGCCGGGTCGACCCCGGCGCCGCCGTCGCCGAGATCGGGCGCTTCAAGGGCGGCACCACGCTGATGCTCGCGAGCGCGCTTCCGGAGGGGGCCGAGCTCTGGTCGTACGACCTCCACGTCGCGCTGCGCGCCGACATGAGCGGCCCGCAGCTCGACGCGGAGCTGCGGACGGCACTCGACCGCTATGGGCTCGCGGGCCGAGTCCACCTCGTCGTCGGCGACTCGCGGACGGCAGAGCCGCCCCCACGTCCCTGCTCGCTCGTCTTCGTCGACGGAGACCACACCTACGAGGGCGCCCGCGCCGACTACGAGCGTTGGCGCGAGCTCGTCGCGCCGGGCGGCCACATCCTCTTCCACGACGCCGTCGACGTCGGCGGCTACGGGAACCACTATCCCGGGATCGCGCGGCTCGTGGCCGAGATCGAGCGGGACGACGCGAGCCTCGCGCGGCAGCCCGACGCAGGCTCGATCGCGCACTTCACGCGCACGGTTTCAGCCGACAAGGCCTGATGCACGTCGTCGCGGTCGTGCTCTCCTGGAACGGGCGCGAGGACACCCTGGCGGCGCTCGAGTCGCTGCGCGGGATCGAGACGGTCGTCGTCGACAACGGCTCGACCGACGGCTCGGCCGATGCGGTCGCGGAGCGGTTCCCCGAGGTCGAGCTCGTCCGGGCCGGCGTCAATCTCGGCTTTGCCGGTGGCAACAACGTCGGGATCCGCCGCGCGCTCGACCGCGGCGCAGACTGGGTGCTGCTGCTCAACAACGACGCGACCGTCGAGCCGGGGCTCGTCGACGCGCTCGCGGCGGCCGCGGACGCCCGGCCGGACGCCGGCGTGCTGGCGTGCAAGGTGCTGTTCGCCGACTCCGACCGGCTCTGGTTCGCGGGGGCCGGCTTCGACGCCTTGCTCGGGCGGAGCCGGCACGAGGGCTTCGGCGAGCCCGACGTGCCGGGGGAGCTCCGCGACACCGTGCGCGCGACCGGGGCCGGGATGGCCGTCTCCCGGGACGCGATCGAGGCGGCCGGGCTCCTCGACGAGGAGCTGTTCCTCTACGCGGAGGATCTGGACTGGAGCCTCCGCATTCGCGCGGTCGGCTTCGCGGTCGTCTACGTGCCCGCCGCGCGGGTGCGGCACCGCGTCTCGGCCGCCGCCGGCGGCGCCGGGTCTCCGACGACGAGCTACTACGAGACCCGGAACATGCTCGCTGTCGTGGAGCGCCACCGGCCGCTGCCACGGGGACTGACAGGTGCCCGGCGTGCGCTCGTCGTCGGGCCTCGTGTGCTCCTCGCCGCGCGCCGGCCTGCCTCGGCGTGGGCAGCCGTCCGCGGCTGGCGCGACCACCGCCGCGGCCGGATGGGCCGCCGCTAGCCTCTGCCCGTGGCGAACGAGCGCAGCAGCTTCTACCGCCGTGTCCTGGAGGAGTTGCTCGACGAGGGCGTCGTCCGCCGCGACATGAGCGTGCTCGTCGCCGCGGGCGGCTCTGCCGACCGTGACGCCTTCCGCGAGCTCGGGTTCGAGCGGGTGACGATCTCGAACGTCGACGAGGCGGTGGCGGCCGAGGAGCTGGCCCCCTACGAGTGGAGCTTCCAGGACGCCGAGGCGCTCTCCTATCCGGACGGGAGCTTCGACGTGACCGTCGTCTCGGCAGGGCTCCATCACTGCCGCTCGCCACACCGCGCGCTGCTCGAGCTGTACCGCGTCGCCCGTGTGGCCGCGCTGGCGCTCGAGAGCCGCGACAGCTCGCTGATGCGGCTTGCGGTCCGGCTCGGAGCCGTCGACGAGTACGAGCTGGCGGCCGTGGCGGCGCACGGGCTCCGCTCCGGCGGCGTCGCGAACTCGAGCACCCCGAACTACGTCTACCGCTGGACGGAGCGCGAGGTCGAGAAGACGGTTGCCTCGTTCGCGCCGCACGCGCGCCACCGGATCCGCTTCTTCCGCGAGTTCGAGCTGCCCGAGACGCTCGTCGAGATCGATCGCGGCGCCCGCGCGAGTGTGCTGCGGCTGGCGCGACCCGTCGTCACCGGGATCACGCGCGTCCTGCCGAGCCAGGCGAACCTCTTTGCCTTCGCGATCGAGAAGCCGCGGCTCCCGGAGGATCTACAGCCCTGGATGCGGGTCGAGGACGGCGAGCTGCACCCGGATGCCGACGCCGTCTCGCGGCGCTATCACGTCCCTTCCTAGCCGAGCGCCCGGTAGACGTCTTCGTGGCGGCGCGCTGTCTCCGCCCACGTGAACCGGCTCGCCTGCACGAGCCCGGCTGCGGCGAACCGCTCGGGGGCGTCGAGCACACCCGCGACGACGGCTGCGATGTCCTCGGGCTCGGTGGGCACGAACAGCGCGGCGGCGTCACCGCACGCCTCCGAGATCGCGGGGATGTCCGACGCGGCGACCGGAGCGCCGGAGGCCATCGCCTCGAGCGGCGGCTGGCCGAAGCCCTCGTAGAGGCTCGGGAAGACCAGGCAGGCGGTGCGCCGGTAGAGCGACGCGAGCTCGTCCGCCGAGACGAGGCCGCGCACCTCGACGCCGGGGGGAACCGGCCTGCCCTCGTGCCCGCCGCCGGTGAGGACCAGGCGCAGCTCCGGGCGCTCCCGCCGCAGCAGCGCGAACGCCTCGAAGAGGCGCGCGTGGTTCTTGTGCGGCCACGGCCTCGCCGGGTAGAGGAGGAAGGGCTCGCGCTCCTCGCCTCCGGCCGAGAAGCGGGCGTGGTCGATCCCGAGCGGAATCACGTGGACGCGCTCGGGTGCGATCCCGAGGTGCTCGATCACGCTTCGGCGCACGAACTGGCTGTTGACGACGACGGCGTCGGCGCTGCGCGCGGAGCCGTCGTACGCGAGCCTGCGATAGGCGCGCTCGGTGCGGCTGAAGAACGAGGCGAGGTCGACGTGCTGGAGGTCGAACACGGTCACGACCCTCGGCGCTCTCACGCGCGGGATCGCGACCGTCAGCGCGTAGTGGAGGACGTCGACGCCCTCCAGCCGCCGGCGGATCCGGCCCGGCCGGACGGTGGCGGCCGCCATCGCGATCGCCCGCTGGCGGTGCGTCCGTACATGGGGGTACTCGGGCACGGCGACCTCGGGGAGACCTCCGCCCGCTCCCGGCGCGGCGGGCGGCGTGAAGGCGACGTAGTCGAGCGTGCCGACCTCGGCCAGCGCCCGTGTCAGCTCGCGCGCGTACGTCTCGGCGCCGCCGATCTCGCCGGGGACGAGCGTGAGGAGGCTGATCCCGACTCGCATCGGAGGAGCGTATCCCGGGTGCCCGGTACAATCGTCCGGTGCCCGACGACGCTCACGGAAATGGCGAGCTTGCAGGGATTTCTGGCTCCGACGGCGTCGACGTTGGAGCGCTTCTCGAGCAGCTGAAGCAGGAGGTCAGGCGCTCCGGGGCCGCGCCTGGCGAGCCGGGGAGCACGGACGAGCGGAGCGCGGCGCGCG
>JANPKC010000115.1:0-6233 GCA_031425855.1 Actinomycetes bacterium
GTCCACCAGAGCCACGGCGAGGTCTCGGTCGAGAGCTCACCCGGTGCGGGCTCGACCTTCACGATCTCGCTGCCGCGGGTGTTCGAGGCGCCCGGCGAGCCAGCTGCCGCTCCGGAGCCGGCCGCGCGCCCCGGCTCGGAGACGATCCTGCTGGTCGAGGACGAGGACGTCGTCCGCGACCTGACGCGACGGGTCCTCGAGCGGCAGGGCTACACGGTGCTGGCGTGCGCCGACGGGCCGGCCGCGGTCGCGCTCGCAGAAGCCGAGAGGCGCACGATCGACCTGCTGCTCACGGACGTGGTCATGCCCGGTATGCGCGGCTTCCAGGTGGCGAAGCTCGTCTCGGCGTCGCGTCCCGACATCAAGGTGCTCTTCATGTCCGGCTACGCGGAAGAGGCGCTCGTCGGGCGTGACGCGCTCTCGAACCACCCGCTGATCGAGAAGCCGTTCGCGGTCGACGCTCTCACGCGCCGCGTCCGCGAGACCCTCGAGGCGTAGCGGCCCTCCGCCTACGCGGCGGACGACTCGTCGCGCTCCGCATACGCGTCGAGCTCTTCGAGCGCGTCGCGGATCCCGATGAAGAACGGCGTGTCCTCCTCGCCGCTGCGGTCGTGCGCGCGCAGGAGGCCGCGAAGCCTCGCGACGGCCTCGAACGTGTGATCGACGTTGTCGTGCATAGCGCTCACCTGGCTCCCCGAAACGGTTTGCCCTTCTGTTTCGTTGTCAAAACTGTGTTCGGTTCTGTGACGGAGGACAGCGACGAAGAGTGACGGGGAAGAACGACAACGCCCAGATTCAGGCCTTCTACCGGGACGTGAACGAGCGCATCGCCGGGATCAGCCGCGATCTCGGAACGGGGCGGCTCGAGATCCTCTGCGAGTGCGGCGCCGCCGCCTGCACGGACCGCGTTCAGATCGACGGGGCCGATTACGAGCGCGTCCGCGGCGAGGCGACCCACTTCGCGCTCCTCGCCGGGCATCAGGACCGGAGCGTCGAGGACGTCGTCCGCGCGTGCGACGGCTACCTCGTCGTCGCGAACTACGGCGCCGCCGCGACGGTCGCGCGCCGCACGGATCCGCGCGCATCCACTCGCTAGACTGCGGCCACCACGCGGGCGTAGCTCAGTTGGTAGAGCATCAGCTTCCCAAGCTGAGGGTCGTGGGTTCGAGCCCCATCGCCCGCTTTCCGTTCCGTACGATGCGGCCGTGGCCCGCGACGAGACGTTCGGCGACGTGCTCGCCGCGAACGAGGCCTACGCGGACGGGTTCCGGCTGGCGGGGCTCGAGCCGAGCGCGGCGCGGGGGCTCGCGGTGCTCACCTGCATGGACTCGAGGATCGAGCCGCTCGCGATGCTCGGCCTCGAGCCGGGCGACGCGAAGATCCTCCGCAACGCCGGCGCCCGCGTCACCGACGACGTCCTCCGCACGCTCGTGCTCGCCTCGTACCTGCTCGGCGTCGACCGGGCGATGGTGGTCGCCCACACGAAGTGCCGGATGGCGGCCGGCGAGGAGGACGACGTCCACGCTGCCGTCGCCGGCGCTGGCGGCCCGGACACGCGCAGCCTCGCCTTCCTCGTGTCGAGCGACCAGGAGGAGACCGTCCGCGCCGACGTGCAGCGGATCCGGTCGTGGCCGTACCTGACGCACCTTCGCGTGGGCGGCTTCCTCTACGACGTCGACACCGGGCGGCTCACCCGGCTCTGCTGACTACGCCCGCTCCGGCTTCGGCCTCGGCTCGATGAAGAGCACCTTTGCGACCGGGTCGGGCAGCCACCAGTTCCAGTCGCCCGCGAGCCGGACGATCGCCGGCACGAGCAGCGCCCGGATCACCGTCGCGTCGAAGAGCACGCCCGCAGCGAGGCCGATACCGAACTGCTTGATGTCGGGGCCGGGACCGGTCGAGAGCACGAAGAACGCGAACATCAGCACCGCGGCCGCGCTCGTCACGAGCTTGCCCGTGCGCGCGAGCCCGAGCGCCACCGCCTCGTTCGTGTCCCCCGTCTCGTCATAGGCCTCCCGGATCCGCGAGACCATGAAGACCTCGTAGTCCATCGAGAGCCCGTAGAGGAACGCGAAGATCATCAGCGGGATCCAGGACGTGATCGAGTCGGTCGCCGGGACGTTCCAGATCTCCTCCGCGCCGTAGCCCTTCTGGAAGATCAGGACGACGATCCCGAACGCGGCCCCGAGCGAGACGAGGTTCAAGATCACCGCCTTGACGGCGAGGAACACCGACCGGAATGCCCGCGTCAGCAGGATGAACGTGAGCAGGATCACGAACGCGAGCACGTACGGGAACTTGCCGTAGACGGCGTCGACGAAGTCTCGCTCGGCCGAGGGGACGCCGGCGAGCGTCACCTCCGTCCCCGGCGGCAGCGTTGCCTCGACGCCCGGTATGACCTCGTCCTTGAGCGTCGCGATCGTGGCGCGGATGTCGCGGTCGGAGCCGTCCACGGACGGGAACGCCTCGACGAGCGCGATCCCGTCGCGGCGCCAGTCCGGCGGGGCGGCGGCGCCCGACACGCCCTCGGCGCCGGACATCGCGTCCGCGACCTGATCGACGTCGCTCTGCGAGGCGTCGCCCTCGACGACGACGACGAACGGCTTGACGGCGCCCGGCGTGATCCCGGCGGCCTCGAGGGCGTCGAGGCCGACGACGGCGTCCTCGGTCGAGGGCCCGGCGAGAGCACGTGCCTGCGGGTCGGCCGGATTCAGCTGAACGCCCGGGATCAGGAGCAGCACGACGATCGCAGTGCCGACCGCGCCGACGAGGACGGGCCGGCGCAGCACGAGCCGCGACCAGCGCCACCAGAAGCCTGCCTCCAGATCGGAACCCTCGACGATCCGGCGGGGCATCAGCCGGATCCGGTTGATGCGCGTCCCGAGCAGGGCCATCATCGCCGGCAGCAGCGTGATCGACGCGAGCACCGAGACGGCCGGGATCAGCATCCCGCCGATCCCGATCGACCGGATCACCGGCACCGGGATGATCACGAGCGAGAGCAGCCCGATCGCCACGGTCGAGCCGGAGACGATCACCGAGCGGCCCGCGTGGGTCATCGTCTCGATCAGGGCCGTCTCGGCGTCGCGGCCGTGTCTCAGCTCCTCGCGGTAGCGGAAGATCATCAGCAGCGCGTAGTCGATCGCGACCCCGAGCCCGACGAGCGCGACGAGGAACTGGACGATCAACGAGACCGAGGTGACGTAGGTCAGGATCCAGACGAGCGTGAACGTGTTCATGATCGACGCGAACGCGACGAGCAGCGGCATCGCAACGGCAGGGAGCGTCCCGAAGACGAAGAGCAGGATGATGAGCGCGCCGGTACCGCCGATCAGCGCCTCGATCAGGACGCTCGGGCCCTCGTTCGCGGCGCCCTGCGAGTCGTAGAGCGCCTCGACCCCCGTCACGGTCGCCGTCACGCCCGGCGGAGCCGCCTCCTTCGCCGCCTCGCGCAGCTCCTCGAGCCGGTTCTCGACCGTGAAGCTCGAAAGGCCGGGCGGATAGAAGGTGACGAAGGTCGTCGTCCGGTCCTTCGAGACGTAGGCGTCGCTGCCGCTCGTGAATGTGGAGCCGACGCGGAACGTGTCGAACTGCTTCGCCAGCGAGTCGACCGCGTCGTCGAGGCCGTCGACCTCGGTGACGTCGCCCTCCGCCTGGAAGACGACCACGTGCGGCGGCTGGTCGCCGTTCCCGAACGCCTCGAGCGTCCTCTGGTTCGCCTCCCACGCGGGGTAGCCGGGCACGGAGAACTGCTCCAGCCAGCGCTCCGAGACCTTGCCGGCGGAGAACATCCCGAACGCGGTGAGGACGAGCCAGGCCACGAGGACGATCACCTTGTGGCGGAGGATCAGGCGGGCGAGACCGGTGAGCATGGGCGAGCCTTTCATCGGTGGGGTCACACCTAGGACGGCGGGTCGTGCGGAAACTCATCGCAGCGCACAGAGCGACTTCGCCAGTCATATCAGCGCGGATCACCCTGCCCGGCACCGAAGGAAGCGTAGGATCGCCCCATGACCGTGACCTCCGAGACGGCGCGCTGGGAGTCGCTCGCGGCGGCCCGGACCCGCGGCGACGTCGGCGAGGGGATCGCCTCCGTCCTCGCGCTGCTCGGCCGGCCCGACGTGATCTCCTTTGCCGGCGGGTTCCCCGACCCGGCGACCTTCCCCCGCGAGCGCATCTCCTCCCTGCTCCAGGAGTTCGCCGCCGCGGGCGAGCTGAGCGCGTTCCAGTACGCGCCGACGCGAGGGCTCGCCGGCCCGCTCGACGCGTTCGCCGACCGGCTGGAGGCGCTGCAGGGCCGCCGGCCCGCCGACGAGGAGCTGCTGATCACGAGCGGCGCGATCGAGGCGCTCGAGCTGATCGGGAAGTCGTTCCTCGACCCCGGCGACACCGTCGTCGTCGAGGGCCCGACCTACCTGGGCGCGATCCAGGCGTTCCGCAGCTTCCAGGCGACGCTCGTCGCCGTCCCGCTCGACGAGCACGGGCTCGAGGTCGACGAGCTGGAGCGCCGGCTCGCGACCGGGCTGCGCCCGAAGCTCGTCTACACGATCCCCGACCACCAGAACCCTGCGGGCGTGAGCCTGGCAGCCGAGCGCCGGGCGCCGCTGGTCGAGCTCGCGCGCCGCTACGGATTCCTGATCGTCGAGGACGTCGCCTACCGCGAGCTCGGCTTCTCGGACGACGCGCTGCCGAGCCTCTGGAGCCTCGGTCCTGACGTCGTCGTCCAGGCGGGCACGACCTCGAAGACGTTCTGTCCCGGCGTGCGGCTCGGCTGGGCGGTCGCGCCGGCCGAGATCTCCGCCCGGCTCGTCGCCGCCAAGCAGCTGACCGACCAGTGCGCCGGCGCGCTCGGACAGCGGCTGTTCGAGGAATCGGCACGTCGCGGCTGGATCGACGACCAGCTGACGCGCTCGCGGGCGCTCTACCGGCGCAAGGGCGAGCGGCTGCTCGCAGCGCTCGAGCGCTCGCTGCCCGACGGCAGCCGCTGGACTCAGCCCCGCGGAGGCTTCTTCTCCTGGCTGACGCTGCCCGGCACCGACGCCGTCGACCTGGCGCAGCGCGCGGTCGAGCAGGGTGTCGGGATCGTGCCGGGGACGCTGTTCTTCCCCGACGGACGCGGCGCCGACACGGTCCGGCTCTCGTTCAGCCTCGTCGACGAGGCGCAGATCGACGAGGGGATCGCGACGCTCGGGGCGCTCCTGTGAAGGCGACGCACCACCGCTGGGACGACCTGCCGAAGGAGCCGCTGAAGGAGGACCTGTCGCGCCGGCTGATCTCGGCCGACCGGATGATGATCGCCCAGGTGTTCCTCGACAAAGGCTGCATCGTCCCCCAGCACTCCCACGAGAACGAGCAGCTGACGTACATCCTCGAGGGCAAGCTCCGTTTCTTTCTCGGCGAGGACGAGTCGGAGATCGTGGACGTCGGCGCCGGCGAGGTGCTGCACCTGCCGTCGTGGCTGCCGCACAAGGCGGAGGCACTCGAGGACACGCTCGACCTCGACGTCTTCTCGCCCCCGCGGCAGGACTGGCTCGACGGCTCGGACGCGTACCTCCGAAGCAAATGAAGCTCGGCCTCGAAGGCAAGCGCGTGCTCGTCACCGGCGGCTCGAAGGGGCTCGGCGCTGCGATCGCGAAGGAGCTCGTCGGCGAAGGCGCCCGCGTCGCGATCTGCGCCCGCAACGAGGACGAGGTGCTCGCCGCGGGCGAGGAGCTCGGCGCCGTCCACGCGCAGGCGGCGGACGTCACCGAACCCGAGCAGGTGCGCGACTTCGTGGCGCGCTCGGACGAGGCGCTCGGCGGAATCGACTGCCTCGTCAACAACGCGGGCGGCGCGCACCCCGGCAACTTCGCGGCGCTCACCGACGAGAACTGGGCCGCCGACTACGACGTCAAGGTCTTCTCGCTGATCCGCTGCTGCCGCGAGGTGCTCCCGCACATGCGCGCGGCCGGCGGCGGGCGCATCGTCAACATCGGCGCCGTCTACTCCCGCTATCCCGACCCCACCTTCTTCTCGACCTCGGTGAACAGTGCGGCAGGCAACTCCTTCACTAAGGCGCTCGCGCTCGAGGTGGCGAAGGACGGCGTGCTCGTCAACGGCGTCAACATCGGCTTCGTGATCACGCCGCAGTGGGACAACATCCACCGCCGCCGCGCCCCCGAGCTGCCGCGCGAGGAGTTCTTCGACACGTTCGCGAAAGAGGAGGTGCCGCTCGGCCGCTTCGGGACTCCGGA
>JANPKC010000116.1:0-7095 GCA_031425855.1 Actinomycetes bacterium
GGGCGGCGGCCCCGCCGCCGCGGAGCGGCGCCCCGACTGCGCGGCGCCGGTCGTCGGAGCCCACCACGTCCGTGGGGTCGGCGACGGCGACGAGCACTGCGCCGTCGGCGAGGAAGGAGACCGGGATCGCGCCGTAGCGCCGGGCCAACTCCTCCGAGAGGAGACCGGCGGCACCGGGGTCGACGGGGTCGCGGACGAGGTCGACGAACGGCAGCTCGTGCTGCTCGGCCAGGACCCGCGAGACCTGCGTCGGGGTGACGAAGCCGCGGTCGACGAGGATCTCGCCGAGCCGCTTGCTCGATCCCTCCTTCTCGCGCAGCGCCTCCTCGAGTTGCTCGACCGTGAGGGCGCCGTCGCGCAGGAGCAGTGCTCCGAGCGCGGGCCAGGGATGTGGGGCGGCTTCCATCGTGCCCCCGTGATCGGCGGTCGATCAGCCGAGTTGAGCTACATCAGGCGATCGCCGGTGACCCGGTGGATCTCCTCGAGCGAGGAGATCCCGGCCCGGCAGAGCCTGATCCCGTCCTCGCGGAGCGTGATCATGCCCGCGTCGACGGCGGCGGCGAAGATCTCCTCCGTGGACGCCTCGATCAGGTGGCGGATCTTGCCGCTGATCGGCATCACCTCGTACAGCGCGACGCGGCCGTTGTAGCCCGTGTCGGCGCATTCGGCACAGCCGCGCGCGCGATAGAGCACCTCGCCGGGGTGGAGCACGCCCTTGAGCCCGTCGGCGATCTGCTCCGCGTCCGTCGGGACGTAGCCCTCGCGGCAATGGACGCAGAGCCGCCGCGCGAGCCGCTGCGCGACGATGCAGTTGATCGACGTCGCGATCAGCGACTGGTCGACGCCCATGTCCCGCAGGCGCGCGATCGAGCTGGCGGCGTTGTGCGTATGCAGGGTCGTCAGCACGAGGTGGCCGGTCATCGCCGCCTGGATCGCGATCCGGGCCGTCTCCTCGTCGCGGACCTCGCCGATCAGCACCACGTCCGGGTCGGAGCGGAGCATCGTCCGGAGGCCGCTCGCGAAGGTGAGGCCGGCGCGAACGTTGACCTCGACCTGGGTGATCCCGGGGATCTGGTTCTCGACCGGATCCTCGATCGTCGCCAGCGAGCGCTCCGCGTCGTTCAGGAACTCGAGCGCCGCGTACAGCGTCGTCGTCTTGCCGGAGCCGGTCGGGCCGACGGTGAGGACGGCGCCGTAGGGCTGCTTCAGCGCCCGGACGAGCACGGCCTCGGCCTCCGCGTTCAAGCCCAGATCCTCGATCCCGAGCCGGCCGGAGGCGCGGTGGAGGATCCTGAGCACGACCTTCTCGCCGAACGTCGTCGGCAGCACGGCGATCCGCAGGTCGACCGGGTGGCCGTCGTAGCGGATCGAGACGCGGCCGTCCTGCGCGTTGCGGCGGTCGGCGATGTCGAGCTCGCCCATGATCTTCAGCCGGCTCGTGACGGCGGGCATCAGCCCCGTCGGCACCTCCGAGACCTGCCGCATGACGCCGTCGATCCGCGCGCGCACGACCATGGCATGCGGCTGGGGCTCGAAGTGGATGTCGGAGGCGCCCTCGGCGATCGCGTTGGCGATGATCTGGTTCGTCAGCTTGATCGCGGGAGCGTCGTCGGCGTCGCCGTCCGTGATGTCCTCGACCGCCGCTTCCTCCTCGTCGGGAAGCACGTCCGACTCCATCTCGACCTGCATGTTCGCGCGGAAGCAGCGATCGAGCGTCCGTGTGAGGTCGGAGACCGATGCGACGACGAAGCGGATCTTCAGCCCGAGCGCGAGGCGCAGGTCGTCCGAGGCCATCACGTCGGTCGGATCGGTGACCGCGACGATCACGGTCCCGTCCTCGTCGAACGCGATCGGCAGTGCCGACAGGCGGCGGGCGACGTTCTCGGGAAGCAGGTTGGTGGCCTCGGAGGCGAGGTCGAGGCGGCTCAGCTCGACGAACTCGAAGCCGTACTGCTCGGCGAGCGCCCGCGCCACCGCCGCGGCGGTCGCGACGTTGTAGCGGAGCAGGATCTCGCCCAGCCGGCCGCCCTCGGCCTCCTTCTGCGCGAGCGCGGCTTCGAGCTGGTCGGCTGTGATCACGCCGTCACGGAGCAGCAGCGAGCCGAGCTGCGGCCTGCCCTGGGGGCGTCCGTACGGGTCCGCAGAGGAGAAGGGCGGAATCGACGCAGCTTCCACGCCGGATGTATCGGCCATAGTGCGGACCGACATGAGGGCGGTGATCCAGCGCGTCTCCCGCGCGACCGTGCGGGTCGACGGCCGTGTCGTGGGAGAGGTCGGCCCCGGCCTGCTCGTCCTGCTCGGCGTGGCGGCCGGCGACGGCGAGGCGGACGCGGAGCGGCTCGCCGGGAAGGTGGCGCGGCTGCGGATCTTCGAGGGAGGCGACGGCCGCTTCGACCGCTCGGTGGTGGATGCGGGCGGCAGCGTCCTCGTGGTCAGCCAGTTCACGCTGCTCGCCGACACGGCGAAGGGCAATCGGCCGAGCTTCGCGGCGGCGGCTGCCCCCGACGAGGCCGAGCGGCTCTACGAACGGTTCTCCGCCGCGCTCGGAGACGTCGGCCTCCGCGTCGAGCAGGGCGTCTTCGGTGCGCGGATGGAGGTCGAGAGCGTCAACGACGGTCCCGTGACGATCGTGCTCGGATGAGTTCTACGGCCCTCGGGCTCGCGCCGAGCGAGCGCCGCGCGAGTCGTCGCCGGGCGAGGTCGCTCTGGGCCGCGCAGCAGGGCTCCGATGGGCCGAACGGCCTACCGCTTGCTACACTTCCCGAACCACATTTCAGGCAGGTCGAAATGGGCGCGCTGCGCCCATTTTTGTTGAAGGAGCCACGGTTCTAAGGGGCACAGTGTTGAGCGCGACGCACGAGAAGGAGCGGATGTTGACGAAGCAGATCGGACGGGAAGTCGAGACGGCTCTGCCGGGCGTCGAGGTGCTCGCCGTCGAGCTCTCGAACCCCGAGCGCTTCACCGTCTTCATCGACCACGCCGAGGGCGTCGACCATGCGCTCTGCGCGCGCGTCACCGACGTGCTGCGCGAGTACCAGCGCGAGTACGCGATCGACGTCTCCTCGCCCGGGATCGAGCGCCCCGTCCGCAGGCCCGAGCACTTCCGCAACGCGATCGGCCGCAAGGTGACCCTGCGCACCCCCGAGCGCAAGCGCCTGCAGGGCGAGATCGTCAGTGCCGGCGAGCGTTCCGTCGTCGTCCGGTCGGGCGAGGACACCGTCGAGATCCCGTACGACCAGGTCGTCCGGGGCAACCTGGTCTACGAGCAGTAGGAGAAGAGGCAATGTCGCAGGAGATCATCGAGCACATCCGCGGGCTCGAGCGCGAGAAGGGAATCGAGGAGAACACCGTCATCCACGCGCTGGAGGACGCGCTCCTGGCCGCCTACAAGAAGACGCCCGGCGCGGCCCGTCACGCCGCCGTCGAGCTGGACGAGGAGGGTGAGTTCCGCGTCTTCGCGATCGACATCCCCGAGGATCTCGAGGCGCGGCTGCTCGACGAGGCGATGGAGGCCAAGATCGACGAGCTCGAGCGGCTCGAGGAAGAGACGGGGGAGAAGCAGCACACCCTGATCAACCAGGACGAGCTGGAGCTCGACTGGGATCAGGTGCCCGAGGAGCTGATCGATCGCAGCGACGTCACCCCGCACGACTTCGGCCGGATCGCCGCGATGACCGCCAAGCAGGTGATCCAGCAGCGGATCCGCGAGGCCGAGCGCGCGATGATGTACGAGGAGTACATCGACCGCCAGGGCGAGGTCGTCACCGGCATCGTCCAGCAGGCGGGCGACCGCAACAACGTGCTCGTCGATCTCGGCAAGGTCGAGGCGCTGCTGCCGCGCTCCGAGCAGGTCGACGGCGAGCGCTACGAGCAGGGCTCGCGGATCAAGGCCGTGATCACGGAGGTCCGCTCCGGGACGAAGGGCCCGCAGGTGATCCTCTCGCGCCGCGACCCCGAGCTGATCAAGACGCTGTTCGAGCTCGAGGTGCCCGAGATCGCCGACGGTCTCGTCGAGATCCGAGGCGTCGCCCGCGAGCCCGGCTACCGCGCCAAGATCGCCGTCGAGTCGCACGCTCAGGGCGTCGACCCGGTCGGCGCCTGCGTCGGCCCGCGCGGCTCGCGCGTGCGGATGGTCGTCTCGGAGCTGCGCGGCGAGAAGATCGACATCATCCCGTGGAACACGGAGCCCGCCCGGTTCGTCGCCAAGGCGCTCTCGCCCGCGCGCGTGCGCGAGGTCTACATCGACGACGAGACCAAGGAGGCGACCGTCGTCGTTCCGAACGACCAGCTGGCGCTGGCGATCGGCAAGGACGGCCTGAACGCCCGCCTCGCCGCGCGCCTGACCGGCTGGAAGGTCGACATCCAGTCCGACGAGGAGTTCGCCCAGGCCGAGGCCGAGGCGGCGTTCGCGGGCGCCGGCGAGGGCGAGGGCGAGGCCGGCGACTTCTCCGGCCGCTGCGCCGCGATCCTCTCGAACGGCAAGCGCTGCCCGAACGCCTCGCTCTCGGGGACCCGCTACTGCGGCGTGCCCGCGCACCAGGCGCTCGTCGGCCAGGAGCCGGAGGAAGTCCCCGCGGAGGCGGCCGAGGAGGTCGCGACCCCGGAGGAGGCGGAGCAGCTCGAGCCCGTCGCCGAGGTCGAGGACGCACCGGAGCAGACGCCTGCAGCCGAGGACGAGCCGCTCGCCGCGGACCGCCAGGAGGACGAGACCCCTGCGTGATCCCGGAGCGCACCTGTGCCGGCTGCGGACGGAAGGCGCCGCAGGCGGAGCTCGTCCGCTTTGCGGCTCCCGACGGAGTGCTCGTCTCGGGGCGCCAGGAGCCCGGTCGCGGCGCCTACACGTGCCGCAGGCTCGCCTGCTTCGAGCGGGCGGCGTCGCGGCGCGCGTTCAGCCGCGTGCTGCGGCGGAACGTCACCGTCGACCCCGCGCTCTCGCTGCTCTTCACACACCCTCTAGAATCGGACGCTGATGGCTGACGGACCGAACAAGCCCAACCGCCCGATCCGGCCCCGCCAGGGCGCGCCCGGACGGAAGCGCCGCGTCGTGATCGAGGGCGGCTCGAACCGCCCGAACCCGCGCCAGGCGCGCGGCCGCTCCGACGCGACCCCGAAGCGCGAGAAGCAGGAGATCGTTCCGCCGACCGGCCCCGCGACGGTTCCGTCCGGCGTCTCGGTCCGCGACCTCTCGCAGGCGCTCGGCGTCCCGGCGGCTCAGATCATCAAGATCATGATGGGCCTCGGCCAGATGGTCCAGATCACGCAGTCGCTCTCCGACGAGGAGGTCGAGCTCGTCGGCACGGAGCTCAGCCGCGAGATCACGATCAAGCACGCGGCCGACGAGGAGGAGCTGCCGGAGGTCTTCGAGGACGCCGAGGAGGATCTCTCGCCGAGGCCGCCGGTCGTCACGATCATGGGCCACGTCGATCACGGCAAGACGACGCTGCTCGACGCGATCCGCGAGGCCGCCGTCGTCGAGACCGAGGCGGGCGGGATCACACAGCACATCGGCGCCTACCAGGCCGACGTCGGGGGCAGGAAGATCACGTTCCTCGACACGCCGGGCCACGAGGCGTTCACCGCCATGCGCGCCCGCGGCGCGAAGGTGACGGACATCGCCGTCCTCGTCGTCGCCGCCGACGACAGCGTCATGCCGCAGACGAAGGAGTCGATCTCCCACGCCCGCGCCGCCGACGTGCCGATCGTCGTCGCCGTCAACAAGATGGACATGCCCGACGCGAACCCCGACCGCGTCAAGGCCGATCTTGCCGCCGAGGGCCTGCAGCCCGAGGACTGGGGCGGCAACGTCCAGTTCTCCAACGTCTCCGCGAAGCAGAAGACCAACCTCGAGGACCTGCTCGAGAAGGTGCTGCTCGTCGCTGACGCCGAGCTCGAGCTGACCGCGAACGCGAACGCCGAGGCTTCCGGGCCGATCATCGAGTCGCGCCTCGACGTCGGCCGCGGCCCCGTCGCGACGATGCTCGTCCACCGCGGCACGCTGCGCGTCGGCGACGCGATCGTCGCCGGCGATGCGTACGGCAAGGTGCGTGCGCTGCACGACTACCGCGGCGAGAAGGTCAAGGAGGCGAGGCCCGGCACGCCGGTCGAGATCCTGGGCTTCAACGTGCCGCCGCCCGCAGGCGAGCTCGCCCGCGTGGTCGAGGACGAGCGCGAGGCCAGGACGCTGGCGCAGCGGCGCGGCCAGCGCCTGCGCACCGAGCAGCTCGCCCAGCGCTCCAAGGGCGGCGTCTCGCTCGAGACGCTGTTCTCGCAGCTCGGAGAGGGCGCCGTCCAGGACCTGAACCTGATCCTCAAGGGCGACGTCGGCGGCTCGGTCGAGGCCGCGGTCTCCGAGCTCGCCAAGATCGACCACCCCGAGGTGCGCGTCAACGTGATCCACCAGGGCGTCGGCCCGATCACCGAGAGCGACATCATGCTCGCATCGACCTCGAACGCGCTCGTCGTCGGCTTCAACGTCCGCCCGAACGCCGAGGCGCGGCAGCTCGCCGAGCGCGAGGGCGTCGACATCCGCACCTACCGGGTCATCTACCAGCTCACCGAGGACATCGAGCAGGCGCTCGTCGGCATGCTCTCCGCCGTCCAGACCGAGGAGATCATCGGCGAGGCCGAGGTGCGCGCGCTCTTCAAGGTCTCCCGGCTCGGCACGATCGCGGGCTGCATGGTCACCTCGGGAGTCGTGCGGCGGAACTCGCAGGTGCGGGTCGTCCGTGACGGCACGGTGATCTACGACACGACCGTCTCGCAGCTGAAGCGCTTCAAGGAGGACGCCCGCGAGGTCGCCGAGGGCTTCGAGTGCGGGATCCTGCTCGACAGCTTCAACGACGAGAAGGAAGGCGACATCCTCGAGGCATACGAGACGCGCCAGGTCGAGCGCACGTCGCTCGACGAGCCGGCCGGCAGCCCGCCGCCTGCCGCCTAGACCGGCGCGTCGGCGAGCAGCGCGGCCGACGTGACGACGCAGTTGCGCCCGAGCGCCTTGGCCGCGTAGAGCGCGCGATCTGCCATCCGGATCAGCATCTCCCCGTCCGGGGTGTCCTCGGGGAAGGCCGCGTTGCCGCCGAACGGGGTGAATTCACC
>JANPKC010000117.1:0-12450 GCA_031425855.1 Actinomycetes bacterium
CGGCCCGAGGCCGAGCGCGTCCTCGCGGCGCTCGCCGGGGCTCGGGAGGCCGTAGCGGACGTGCGGGAGCTGAGCGGCGGCACGCTCAGCATCGGCATGTTCGGGACGGCGTCCGGCTTCCTGCTCTCCCGGCTCGTGGCCGACTTCCGCTCGCGCCACCCGAGCGTACGGCTGCGGCTCGTCGGCCAGAACTCCTCCGAGGTGGCCGAGGACGTGCGGCGCGGGCGCCTGGAGGCCGGGCTCGTCGTGCTCCCGGTTGACGACGAGGGGCTCGAGATCCGTCCCGCCAGGCGGGAGGAGGTCGTCTACGTCAGCCGGGAGCCCGAGCGCGTCCGCGAGGCGGTCACGATCGAGCGCCTCGCCGAGGCGCCGCTGATCCTCTACGACGCCCACTACGGGTGGAGCGACCCGACGCGCCGGCAGCTGCAGGAGCGCGCGCAGCGCGCCGGCGTCCAGCTCGAGCCGGTGATCGAGATCGAGGACATGGACGCGGCGCTCGAGCTGACGGCCAGCGGGCTTGGCGACACGATCGCCCCGAAGGCGGCGCTGCAGCACCGCCCCACCTTCCGCAAGCTCGGGACGGCGTCGTTCGCCGAGCCGCTCTACGACGACTTCGCCTTCATCACCCGCCGCGGTGCGCCCGTCTCCCCCGCCGCTCGGGCTTTCCTCGAGCTCGCGGAGCACCGGCTGGCCGAGTTCGGCGAGGGAGTGCTCTACGCGGGCGTCGCCGGCGAGACCGGCTGACTACGTGTCGATGATGGTGGCCTCGACGGGCGGATGGAGGCCGCGCCACGCGGCGAGATAGAGGTCGAGATCGCGTCGCGCCCGAGCCCGGTCGGTGACGCTCGGCAGCGCGACGTCGACAACCGACCCGTGCACCGACTCGGTCGTGCAGAACGCCCGGCCGAGAAACTCGACCAGATCCGGCACGAGCGCCGGTTGACTGACTCGGACCCTCATCCATCGACCTCCTCTCTCCCCAGAGACGTCCCGCTCATCATGGTCGGGTCGAGGCACGGCGGTAATGACCGAAAGTGCAGAGTCGCACGAGCGTCGGCGATGCCGCCCAGCCAGACCGACGGCCGCCCCCCGACCAAGAAGGGGCGGCCGCCCGCGCGACAGAAGTCGCTCCACGCATCGTGGAGACCGCTCGGCGGCTTTCGACCCCCGAACGGGTGACGAAGGTGCTCAGGCTTGGTCCCCCGGAGCACCCTCCGTCACCCGCGGCCGCTCGGGCCGAGAACGACCCGACCAGCCGCAACGACGAGAGTGGCGGCCCACCCGCCGTCGTCACGGCGACGCTACCGCACTCCGAGGCATCCGCACCGCTGGACGAACGGATGGGGTCAGGGACGGTTTCTGACCTAGACGTGCGGGTTTACCCTCGCTGCGCCGCCCGGTACGTCCGAAATGGACGGATAGTCTGCGGGCGTGCTGAGCCCCTCCGTCGACAACCTCGTCGCGCAGTTGACGCGCCTGCCGGGGATCGGCTCGCGCACCGCGCAGCGGCTCGCGTTCCACCTCCTCTCCGCGCAGAAGGACGAGGCGCTCGCGCTCGCGACCGCGATCGAGGAGGTCAAGGAGCGCGTCCGCTTCTGCCGCGAGTGCGGCAACCTGACGGAGGACGAGCTCTGCGCGATCTGCCTCGACACCCGGCGCGACCGCACCGTCGTCTGCGTGGTCGAGCAGCCGGTGGACGTGATCTCACTCGAGCGGACACACGAGTACCGCGGCCTCTACCACGTCCTCGGCGGCTCGCTCTCGCCCCTCGACGGCGTCGAGCCCGAGCACCTGCGCATCGACGAGCTGCTCCAGCGCGTCGGGCAGGGCGAGATCCGCGAGGTCGTGCTCGCCACGAACCCGAACATGACGGGCGAGGCCACCGCCGCCTACCTCGCCGACCGGCTCCGCGACCGCGCCACCGTGACGAGGCTCGCGAGCGGCCTCCCGGTCGGCGGCGACCTCGAGTACGCCGACGAGGTCACGCTCGGGCGCGCGCTCGCCGGGCGCCGCGAGATCTAGCGCTTCATTCTCTCGGGCGCGGGCAGAAACGGGATCCGCAGGAGCGGATCCCGTTTCGCGCCAAGACCCCTGAAGGTTCGCTTCGCTCCGATTTTTCGCGCAAAGAGCGAGCTTTTGTCCCCGAGCCGGCTTGACGGCATCCGCCCCGGCGCCTAGATTCTCCCCATCTGAACCGACGGGCCTTCGGGTTCGTCGGTTCAGTGTTTTCTGAGGTCTTTTCCGTGACGTCTCCGGGGCCTCATCTACACTCGCCGGCAGTGGTCACGACCGAGTACGAAGCGGTTCCGGCCGTCGACGCCGACGCAACGGCGGCTCATCTCGGCACCGTCGTGATGAAGTTCGGCGGCACCTCCGTCGGCGACCCCGACAAGCTCAAGCGCGTCGCCGCGCGGCTCGTCGCCGCGCGCGAGGAGGGCCATCGCGTCGTCGGCGTCCTCTCGGCGATGGGCCACACCACGGACGAGCTGCTCGACCTCGCGCATCAGGTCTCTGCGACACCGCACCCACGCGAGCTGGACATGCTCGTCTCCGTCGGCGAGCGCATCTCCTGCGCGCTCGCGGCGATGGTGATCCACGACCTCGGCCACGAGGCGATCTCGCTGACCGGCTCGCAGGCCGGGATCGTCACCGACACCGTCCACGGCAAGGCGAAGATCGTCGAGGTGCGCGCCCGCCGCATCCACGAGGCGCTCGACGAGGGCACGATCGTGCTCGTCGCCGGCTTCCAGGGGGTCTCGACGGCGTTCGAGGTGACCACCCTCGGCCGGGGCGGCTCCGACACGACGGCGGTCGCGCTCGCCGCGGCCCTCGGCGCCGACTTCTGCGAGATCTACACCGACGTCCGGGGCGTCTACTCGGCCGACCCCCGCCTCGTCCCGAACGCGCGCCAGCTGACCCGGGTCAGCTTCGACGAGATGCTCGAGATGGCGTCCTCCGGAGCCGGTGTCCTGGCGACCCGCTCGATCGAGGTCGCCCGCAGCCACAATGTGCGGCTCCACGTCCGCTCAACCTTCGAGGAAGGAGAAGGGACGTGGATCCAGGAGGAGGAAGCTGTGATGCCCGAGAAGCAGGTGATGCTCGAGAAGGCCCTGATCTCCGGGGTCGTGCACCAGCGCGAGGAGACCGTCTTCCGCGTCGACGGCGCCAAGCCGGCGCAGCTCTTCGGCGCGCTCGCCGAGGCGTCCGTGAACGTGGACACGATCGTGCAGACGAACGCCGAGATCGTCTTCTCCGCGCCGGTCGAGGACCGCGCCGACGCTGCCAGGACGCTCGACGCGCTCGGCGTCGGCTGGAGCGCGCGGGACGACCTCGGCAAGGTGAGCCTCGTCGGCGCCGGCATGAAGAGCCATCCCGGCGTCGCCGCGAAGACGTTCGCGACGCTCGAGCAGGCCGGGATCGAGGCGGCGATCGTCTCGACGTCGCCGATCAAGATCGCCTGTCACGTCCCTTCGAGCGACGTCGACAAGGCCGTGCAGGCGCTGCACGAGGCGTTCGAGCTTGGCTAACCGGCTTCCCTCGTCCCCGCGAATCGGCGTCGTCGGCGCAACCGGCGCGGTCGGGACGATCACGCTCGAGCTGCTGCGCGAGCGGGGCTACGACGACGTGCGCCTGTTTGCGTCCGCCCGCTCGGCCGGCACGGAGCTCGCCGGAACGCTCGTCGAGGAGGCGACGCCCGAGGCGCTCGCATCGGGGGACCTCGACCTCTGCCTCTTCTCCGTCGGCACCGCCGCGTCCCGAGAGCTCGTCCCGCACGCCGTCCGCGGCGGCGCGATCGCGATCGACAAGTCCGCGGCCTACCGGCTCGAGCCCGGAGTCCCGCTCGTCGTCCCCGAGGTGAACGGGATTCGCGTGGCCGAGCACGACGGGATCGTCGCCAACCCGAACTGCTGCGCGATCCCGCTCACCTGCGCGCTGAAGCCGCTCCACGACGCGGCAGGCCTCCAGCGGGTGCGCGTCTCGACCTACCAGTCGGTCTCCGGCGCGGGGGCGCAGGCGATGGAGCAGCTGCGTGGGCAGTCGGCGGACGAGCTCGACCTGCGGATGGACTGGAGCTTCGACGGCGTCGAGTTCGAGGAGGAGGAGAAGCTGCGCGAGGAGACGCGCAAGATCCTCGAGCTGCCGGCGCTGCCGGTGAGCGCGACCTGCGTGCGCGTCCCCGTGCTCGTCGGACACGCCGAGGCCGTCTGGGTCGAGACGCGTGAGCCACTGTCGGCGGAGGAAGCGACAGCGATCCTCGCCGGGGCCCCCGGGATCCGCCTGGAGCAGTTCCCCACCCCGGGTGCCGCCGCCGGCGGCGACGACGTCCTCGTCGGGCGCATCCGCAAGGACACGACCGTGGAGAACGGCCTCGCGCTCTTCGTCGTCGGCGACAACCTGCGCAAGGGCGCGGCGCTGAACGCGATCCAGATCGCGGAGCTGCTGCTCGCCCCGCAGCACGTCGCCGCTTGATCGCGGCCGTCGCGACGGCGCTCTCGCTCCTCGCCCCCGCCCCGACGGTCGTCGCGGCCGGAGACATCGCGTCGTGCCGCTCGGCCGGCGACGAGCAGACGGCGGCGCTCGTCTCGCACGTCCCGGGGACGGTCGCCGTGCTCGGCGACATCGTCTACGAGCGGGGCACGGCCGCGGAGTTTCGCGACTGCTACTCGTGGCGCCGCTTCCGCGCCCGTACCCGCGCGGCTCTCGGCAACCACGAGTACGGATCCCCCGGAGCCCGGCCCGCGAGGGCCTACTTCCGGCTCCCGGCCCGCGGCTACTACTCGTACGACCTCGGCTCGTGGCACGTCGTCGTCCTCAACTCGAACTGCACTCCCGCAGGAGGGTGCGAGGCGGGATCGCCGCAGCAGCGCTGGCTCGCCGCCGATCTCGCGCGCAGTGCCGCGCGGTGCACACTTGCCTACTGGCATCACCCCCGCTTCAGCTCCGGCCTGCACGGCTCGGACGCGACGATGGCGGCGCTCTGGGACACGCTCGCCCGGGCGGGAGCCGACGTCGTGCTCGCAGGGCACGACCACCATTACGAGCGGTTTGCGCCGATCGACGGGATCCGCTCCTTCGTCGTCGGCACCGGCGGGCGCAGCAACTACCCGGTGCTCCGGCGCCTGCCGAGAAGCGTGGTCGTGAACGACGCGGTCTACGGCGTCCTGCGGCTGGCGCTGCGACCGTCGGGCTACGACTGGCGGTTCCTCCCGGTCGCAGGCTCGGGGTTCCGCGACGCCGGCTCGGCCGCCTGCCGCTGAGGAGAAGAGAGGCTCCCGCGTGCACCTTGCGGCGCGCGCGGGAGCCCGGTGTGCCCTCGATCTAGCCTGCCGACGCAGTGACGAGCGGCTGCTCGTGCTTCGACGGCGAGGAGAGCAGGCCGTGGAGCTGCGCCCAGCGGCTGGCCTCCGTCCGGTTCGCGACGTCGAGCTTGCGATACACGTTGGACAGGTGGAACTTCACCGTCTGCTCGGTCACCCAGAGCATCTTCGCGAGCTGGGTGTTCGAGTGGCCCTCGGCGACGAGCTGGAGAATCTCGAGCTCGCGCCGCGTCAGGTCGGGCAGATCCTCGGTCGGGACGTGTGCGCTCTGCGCCGCCGCGGCCGTCCTGCTCCCCGGCAGGTACACCGAGTGTGCGAAGGCCTGCCGGATCGCCGACCGAAGGTCGTCCGGGTGGGCCGTCTTGATCACGTACGCGACCGCGCCTGCCGCCAGGGCCGCGTCGATGTGCTTCGTGTCGTCGTAGACCGACAACACGATCGCCCGCAGCGAGGGGACGTTCTCCCTGCCGCTGCGCACGAGCTCGATCCCGTCGATCTCGCCGGCCGGCATCGAGATGCCGGTGACGAGCACGTCGGGCCGGTGCTCCGTCACGAGCGCGAGCCCCTCTCGCGCCGACGTCGCCGTGCCGATGATGGTCATACCGAGGTCCGCGACGACCACGCTCACTGCGTCCAGCCAGAGAGGGTGCTGATCGACGAGTACCGCAGTACGTCCGTTGTAGTGCTGACTCATCCGAAAGGGCCGCCTTCCGTGTCAGTGTGTTGCGTGTGGTGCCTTGCCAACCTCCACGCCTGCCTTTATCCCACGGCTCAACCTAGCGCAGTTTCGAAGGAAAGTGAAGCTTTTTCTTGAAAAAGCTTAGGAAAGCTGTCGTGTCAGAGTGGTGAGCCCGAGCCGCTAACGGCTGCGGAACGCGACGACGTTCCGCTCGGGTGCGTCGATGCGCGGCGCGACGGGCTCGACGGCGCCCCGGTTTCGGCACGAATGCCCGAGCGCCTCGACGACGGCGAGCGCGGCCGACGTCTCGCGGCCGAACGGCGTCTCGCCGTTGGAGCGGACGGCGGTCAGGAAGCGCGAGCAGCCGAGGGGCAACGCCTCGTCCGGCCCGCGGCGGAAGGAGATGCGGTCTCCCGCTCCGACGGGCAGCTCGTCGAACAACGACGGAGCGGCACCGCTGGCGAACACCGAGAGCGCCCGCTCGGGATCCGCGGCGTCGAGGACGGCGGTCGCCTTCGAGCCGACGACGGCGAGTCGCTCGCCCGAGTCTCCGTCGAGGCAGGAGAGGTGGAGGTAGACCCCGATGCCCGTGGCGAAGCGCAGCGTCGAGAAGACCACGTCGGGCCGCTGCCGGCCGAGATACGACTCCCCGTGCGCCGTCACCTCGACGGGCTCGTCGCCGAGGAGATCGAGCGCCAGCCCGACGAGGTCGAGCCCCAGCTCCTGGAGCACGTCCACGTCGGGGTCGGGCCGGAGCACCGACCGGCCGGCACGGACGTAGAAGATCTCACCCAGGGCGCCACGGTCGATCAGCCGGTGCAGCTGCAGCACCTCCGGCCGCAGGAGCGCACGCGACTGCGCCAGCAGCCGCCTGTTCCCGTGCGCCGCAGCTGCGACGAGCCGGTCGGCCTCGGCCGCGGACGAGCGGATCGGCCCGTCGACGAAGACGTGCTTCTCGGCCTCGAGCGCAGCCAGCGCAGCGCCCCCCACCGCGAGCTCCGGCGCTGCGAAGGCGACGGCGTCGAGGTCCTCGTCCTGGAGCAGCTCGTCGAAGTCCATCGTCCAGGCCGTCGCCGGCCCGTAACCGATGCTGGAGGGCCGCTTCACCGCATCGCAGATCCATCGCAGGGTTGCCGGCGGGAGCCCATCGAGCACGCGGGCGAGCTCGTCGCCGACGCCGTTCGCGCCGCAGACCACTCCGACGGTGACAGGGGTCCTCACGCCGTCCTCCGCTGCTTCGCGAGCGCGAGCCCGAGCAGCGGCACCGCAGCGGCCGTGCCGACGGCGAACGCGACGGCGACTTGCATCAGCGCGCTGCCGGGAGCGACGAAGTACGCGCCGAGGAAGATGACGGAGGAGGCGATCCAGCCCGCGGCTGCGACGCGCCCGCGGTCGAGAGCGAGTAGCGCCTGCGAGAAGGTCGAGGTCGCCAGGTAGCAGCCGACGCCGACGCCCAGGAGCGCGAGCTCGACCCGCCCGGCCTCGTACTCGGAGCCGTAGACGAGCTGCATCGCCTCGGGCCCGACGACCGAGACCGTGACCACGATCAGCGCCGCGCAGCCGGCGAGCCCCCCGGCTGCGCGGAGGACGGCGCGCCGGAAGAGGGCGTGTTCCGACGTCGCGTGGAGCCGCGTCAGGTTCGGGAGCAGCGAGGTCGCGAGCCCCTGGAAGATGAAGACCGGGATCCGCACGAGCATCGTCGCCGCGAAGACGAGGCCTGCGACCTTGCCGACGTCGTCACCGCCGCCGAGCATCACGAGCAGCGGACCGCCGTTCACGAGCACCTGGTCCGCGATTGCGATCACAGCGGCCGGCCAGGCGAATGCGACGGCCGCGCCGACGTGGAAGTGGCTGCCGTCACCGTGACGGGCGAGCGGCGCGAGGATCCTGCGGCCGACGGCGACCGGGATCGCCACGCTTGCGACCGCGGCCGCGACCATCGCGGCAGCCGCGAGATCGCGCGAGGCGACGAAGGCGAGCGGGACGGCCACCGCCAGCCGTGCAGCGCCGTCGGCCACGAGCAGCAGGCCGTAGCCGCCGAACCAGCCGAGCCCCGCGCAGATGCCACGGAGGACGTAAGCGACCCCGTAGGCGCCGAGCGCGACCAGGAGCGCCCCGACGAAGAAGTCGTCTCCCAGGAAGAGCTCGTCGGCGACGAGGCTCCAGCCCGCGACGCCGGCGACGGCGATCACGGCCGCGACGGCGAGATAGATGCGGAGCATCGCCCGGAGCACCGAGCGCACCTCGTGGCCACGCGAGAGCCGGTCGGCCAGAGCCCGGGACGTCGTCTGCTCGAGCGGCCGGAAGAGCACCACTACCAGCAGGAAGAGAGCGGCCCAGAGAACTGCGACGAGCCCGTAGGCGTCCGGGCCGAGCGTCCGCGCGGCCAGCACGTGGTAGGCGTACGCGAGAACGCCGGAGGCGAGCGTCGCACCAGAGAGCAGCGCCGCGCCGTCGAAGCTGCGTGGAGCAGAACGCTCGCGCGCGCCCGACACGGGCTGCGCCACCGCCATGTCCGTCACGTCGACCCGCCTCGCCACATGCGAATCATCATGCGCAGGCGCCTCGGTGCGATAAATCCCCTTCGGGACAGGATGCGCAGGCGCTCCCGAAGCCTCCACCCCCCGTATGGCTAGTACCCCCGACCGCTGGTTGGTTTCCCTTTTCTGGCCTGGTTCCGGGGCAAAAGCCCTCTTAGGCTCCTTCGCAGGCAGGGGAACCGAAAGCAACCAGCGTGGGAGCGGGGGCAGTGGATACGACGCAACACATCGCAATGCCGGCGGCAGCGACGTCGCGCACGCAGCGGCGGGAGCCGCCGCAGTTGCTCTTCGTGATCCCGGCGTTCAACGAGCAGGAGAATCTGCCGACCCTCTTCGCCGACCTGCTGCAGACGACCGACCTGCTCGGGTCCGGGTCGCGCATCTTCATCGTCGACGACGGCTCGGCGGACGAGACGCCGGATCTGGTGCAGGCGTACGCCGGCCCTCTGCCGATCGAGCTCGTCCGGCTCGAGGTCAACCAGGGCCCCGGCGCAGCGTTCCGCGCCGGCTTCCGGAGCGCGCTCGAGTGCGCCGGCCCGGACGCACTGATCGTCACTCTCGAGGCGGACACGACGAGCGACCTCGGTGCGCTGCCGCAGATGCTCGACGAGGTGCGGCGCGGCGCGGACGTCGTGCTGGCGGACTGGCGGATGGTCGGCGTCAGCGCGCACCGGCGCCTCCTCAGCGCGGCGGCAGGCTGGGTCGTGCGGCGCGCCCTGGGGCTCGAGGCCACGACCGTCTCCTCCTTCTTCCGCGTCTACCGTGCATCGACCCTCATGACCGCGTCGGGCCGCTACGGCGAGCGCCTGATCCGCGAACGCGGCTTCGCCTGCAAGGCGGAGCTGCTCGCGAAGCTCGCCTCGATGCAGGCGCAGATCGTCGAGGTTCCGGTCTCGCTCGACTGGAGCAAGCGCAACGGCGAGAGCAAGATGCCGGTCGTCAAGACGATGCTCGCCTACTGGCGGATGCTGTTCCGCGAGCGCGGGGCACCGGAGCCGGTGCCCGCGGCCTCGGACGGCGTCCTCGGGGCGTGACTCCGAGCGTCGGGATCGTCGGCGGCGGCATCCTCGGGATGACCGCGGCCTACCGGCTCGCGCAGGCAGGCGTGGCCGTGTCGCTCTACGAGCGCGCGCCCGACCTCGGCGGGCTCGTCGGCTCGTTCGACTTCGAGGGCACCCCGGTCGACCGCTTCTACCACGTCGTGCTGCCGACGGATCACCGCATCCTGGCGCTCGCGGAGGAGCTCGGCCTCGGCGACAAGTGGCGCTTCCGGCCGACCAGAGTCGGCTTCTACGACGACGGACGCCTCTTCTCGATGACGACGCCGAAGGAGGCGGCCACGTTCCCCTTGCTCTCTCCGCTCGGACGGGTGCGGCTCGCGGCGTTCGTCGCGCGCTGCCAGCTCGGCGACTACGAGAAGCTCGACCGGACGCCGCTGCTCGACTGGCTGCGGAAGACGAACGGGCGCCAGGTCGTGAGGAAGCTCTGGGAGCCCCTGCTGGACTCCAAGTTCGACGGCCGCTACGACGACCTGCCGGCGACGTACATCTGGTCGCGCTCGCGCCGGATGTCGAAGACGCGCAACAAGGGCGGCCACGAGGTGATGGGCTGGCTCGAGGGCGGCTACCAGACGTTGATCGACGCGCTGGAGGCACGGATCCGCGAGCTCGGTGGGCAGGTGCATGCACGCACCGCCGTGGACGGCATCATCTCGAGCGGCGGCCGTGCGCGCGCGATCGTCGTCGACGGCACGACGGTCCCGTTCAACCACGTCCTCTGCACACTGACGCCCCCGCAGGCGCGCGGCCTGCTCGACGAGGCGCTGCTGGAGCAGGTGCCTCCCACTCCGCACCGCTACCTCGGCGTCGTCTGCCTGCTGCTCCGCCTCACGCGCAGCATCTCGCCGTACTACCACCTCAACCTGACCGACCGCCGCGTGCCCCTGACCACCGTGGTCGAGACGACGCACGTCGTCGATCCGGACTACGTCGGCGGCCACCTCGTCTACGCCTCCAAGTACGTCGACCCGTCGAGCCCGGAGCTCGAGCGGCCGCTCGCGGACGTCGAGCGCGACTACCTCGCACACCTCCGGACGATCTTCCCCGACCTCCGCGACGACGAGATCGTCAGCAGCGTCGTCCAGCGGGCCCGGATCGTCGAGTCGGTGCACACGCTCGGCGGCGCGCAGAACATCTCGCCGCTCGCGGCCGCGCCCGGGCTCACGCTGGCGTCGACGGCCAACGTCTACCCGGAGATCCTCAGCGGCCAGTCGGTGACGGGGATCGTCGAGCAGGTCGTTCCCGAGATCCTCGGCCTGCTGCCGCAGGCCCAGAGGCTGGCGGCATGAGCTCCCTCGCGGCACACCTGCGCGAGCGGGCGGCGTCGCGCGTCCTCGCGTCCGCCGACGCGATCGCCGTCGGAGCACTCGCCGTCGCCGCGGTCGGGCTGGCCGTGGTCGCCTGGGGCACGTGGGGCGACCTCGACAGCGACACGGGCTACGACATCGTCGCCGGTCTTCGGATCGCCGACGGCGACCTGCCGTACGCCGACTTCACCTACTTCTACGGGCCGCTCTCCGCGTTCCTCGCCGGCCTCACGGCACTGGTCGCGGGCGGCGGCTTCGGCTCCGCCGCGATCGTCGGCCTACTGATCACCGGCGCCATCCTCGCAGCGACCTACGGGCTCGCGCGCACGCAGGTCGGGCCGCTCGGTGCGCTGCTGGCAGGCCTGATCGCGGCCGCAGTCGCGTTCGTACCGAGCAACTACAGCTACGTGCTCCCCCACACCTCCGCCGCGACGCTGGGAACCCTCGGGCTCCTGGTCCTGCTGCTCTGCCTCCACCGGCGGAGGCGCACCGGCGACGAGCGCTGGCTCGTCGCCGGGGGAGCCGTGCTCGGGCTCCTGACCCTGACGAAGCCCGAGCCGGCACTCGCGGGGCTCGTCGCGATCGCGGTGTGGGTCGGCGTCGAGGAGCACGGCTCGCGGATCCGTGCGGCGGCGCGCGTCGCCGCACCCGCGCTCGCGATTCCGCTCGTCGTCTACGGCCTGCTCGCGCTCGCCTCGTCGCCGCGGGAGATCGTGCTCGAGAACCTCTGGCCGCGGGACGTCCTCGCCGCGGGCGGGAACACGCTGATCGACGCACGGATGCCGCTGACCGCGTCGAGCGCCGCCTGGCTCGCCGGCATGCTCGCGGCCTACGCCGCGGGAACCGCCGCGCTCGTCCTGCTCGCCCGCCGCGTCAGCATTCCGCTCGCCAGCGCGCTGGCGCTCGGGGTCGGCGCCGCAGCCGTGACGGCTGCGGTCGATCCCGACAAGCTGCGCGAGGCGATGAAGTACGCGTGGGCCTGGCTTCCGGCGGGCGCGATCATCGCCGTCGCCGTGCTCGCGCGGCGGCGACGCTCGGCCCGTCCCGCTGACGCGGGGACGGCGGTCGCGCTCCCGGCGGCCGCGGCGCTCGCGGTGGTCGCATTCACGAGCTACGGAGGCTTCTTCCTCCACGCGACGCGACCGCAGATGGCCGTGTTCTACGCGCCGCTGGCGGCGATTCTCGTCGCCCGCCTCCACCTCGTCGAACTCGCTCGCGGAAACAGGAGCGCGGTCGCGCTCGGCGCCCTCTGGGTCGCGTTTCTCGGCACCGCCGGCCTGGGGCTGACGCTCCACGACGCGCGCGCCGAGTCGGCCACCGTCTCGGGGCCTGGCGGGTCGCTCGCCGAGACGCCCGCCGAGGCCACCCTGTACGCGGAGGCGGCGCAGTGGATCGGCCGGACCGAGCCGGGCGAGCGCGTGCTCGTTGGGCCGCTGCTGACCGGGCTCTACGTGATTTCGGAGCGGGAGAGCCCACTCCGAGAGCTGTCTCTCCTGCCGAGCGCACTGCCCGACAGGGAGGCGGAGATCGCCGCGATCGAGCGCCTCG
>JANPKC010000118.1:0-1633 GCA_031425855.1 Actinomycetes bacterium
TGCCTGGCGAGCACAATCGCCGCAACGCCGCCGCGGCGTTGGCCGCCCTCGAGCTCGCCGGCGTGGCGCGGGCCGACGCCGAGCCCGCGCTCGCGCGATTCCGCGGCGCGGGACGGCGCTTCGAGCTCGTCGGCGAGAGGAACGGCATCACCGTGGTCGACGACTACGCGCACCACCCGTCCGAGATCGAGGCGACCGTCGCGGCCGCGCGCGAGCGAACCGACGGCCGCGTGCTCGTGCTCTTCCAGCCGCACCTCTACTCCCGCACACGCCACCTCGCCCACGAGCTCGGCGCCGCGCTCTCGACCGCCGACGGTGCCTGCGTGACCGAGATCTACCAGGCCCGCGAGCAGCCGGTCGACGGAGTCGGCGGGAAGCTCGTCGTCGACGCGCTGCGTCCGGGCCTGCGGGCCGGCTGGGCCTCGTCGGTCGAGGACGGCGCAAAGCTCGTCGCCGCCTGGGCGCGGCCGGGCGACCTCGTCCTCACCGTCGGCGCCGGCGACATCGAGCGCGCAGGGCCGCTGGTGCTGGAGGCGATCAGGTGAACCTGGAGGAAGGTGTCGCGCTCGCGCGGCTGACGACGATCGGCACGGGCGGGCCGGCACGCGCGTTCGCGCGGCCGTCGACGCTCGCGGAGCTCGAGCGGGCGCTCGCCTGGGCGGCCGAGCACGAGCTCTCGGTCGAGGTGGTCGGCCTCGGCTCGAACCTGCTCGCAGCGGACGAAGGGGTGGACGCGCTCGTGGTCAAGCTCGCCGGGGAGCTGGCAGCGGTGAGCGTCGACGAGACGACGATGCGTGCCGGCGGCGGCGCGACGAACGCCGTGTGCCTCCATCAGGCGCGCGCGGCCGGTCTCGGCGGCTTCGAGTTCGCCTGCGCGATCCCCGGGACGGCCGGCGGGGGCGTCCGGATGAACGCCGGTGCGTACGGCAGCGACTGGGCGGCGATCCTCGAGCGCGCACGCGTCGTGTCGGCCGAGGGCGACGCGTGGCTGACGTCGGTCGAGCTGGGGCTCTCGTATCGGCACTCCGAGCTTCGCCACGGCCACGTCGTCGCCGAGGTCGAGTACGCGCTGGTCTCCCGCCCGCCCGACGAGATCAAGCAAGCCGTCCGCGAGCTGATCGCGCGGCGGAAGGCGACGCAGCCGACGAACAAGCGGACGTTCGGCAGCGTCTTCAAGAACCCCGACCATGAGCTCGGCGCGGGACGGATGCTGGAGGCGTGCGGGCTCAAGGGCCATCGCGTCGGCGGCGCGACGATCTCGCCGGTGCACGCGAACTTCATCGAGAACGCAGGCGGCGCGACCACCGCCGACGCGCTCGCGCTGATGGCCGAGGCGCGCCGCCGCGCGCGCGAGCAGTTCGGAGTCGAGCTCGAGCACGAGGTGCAGCTGCTCGGGCCGATCTCCGTCACGTAGGAAGGGCCGTCGCCACGGCGAAACCCGCCACGTGGCCGGAGGGAGAGGATCTCGGAACCGCTCGCGTCCGCGAGCGCGCGCGGTAAGCGCGGTTGCGTTCCTTCCGCGCAGCGCTTCGGGCGATCGCCTCGAGCTGTCCCGGTTCGCTCCCTCCGGCCGGTCACTGCTGATCGGATTCCTGATCCTGCTCTCGTGCCTCGGCCTGTACGCGGCAGCTCG
>JANPKC010000119.1:0-14945 GCA_031425855.1 Actinomycetes bacterium
CGACCTGCTGGGTCGAGCCGAGCATGAACTCTTCGCCCGCGAGCTCATACGCCTTCGCCTCGAGCTCCTCGACCCTGTCGGCGAGCCGCGCCGTGATCTCGCCCATCCGGTACTCGTCGATCTTGACGCCCGCGTCCTCCATCGAGGCGAGGACGGCGGTGAGCGGCAGCTCGATCTCGTCGTAGAGCCGCTGCGACCCCCGCTCGGCGACGCGCTCGCGCATCCGGGCGGCCAGGCGGCGCGGCGCCTCCGCGCGGCGGATCAGCGTTTCCGTTTCCTCCTCCGCCGCCGGCGCGGGCAGCACCTCGAGCCCGTACTCGGCGGAGAGGTCGTCGATCGAGTACTCGGAACGGCCCGGCTCGATCAGATACGCCGCGATCAGGGTGTCGTCGGCCGGGCGCATCGTCAGCCGCGGCAGCGACTTGAAGTCGTGCGCGACAAGGTCGGCGTCCCGCAGCCGGCCCGGTGCGTGCTCGTCCCACGGGCCGACGATCACGCCGTCGTCCTGCGCCAGCGCAAAGCGGCCGCCGGCGACCGCAAGACCGGCCCGTCCGCGCACCTGCGGCAGGTCGGCTTCCCGCCAGGGGACGACGGTGCCGGCCACCGGGGCGGGGACGGCCGCAGGGATCGCGTCCTCGAGGTCGTCGATCCGGTTCAGCAGCCCGCGGAACTCGTAGCGGCGGAACATCTCCCGCAACTGCGAGCGGTCGGGCGGCTCGAGCACGATCTGCGACGGGTCGAAGTCGAGGTCGAGGTCGCGGCGCATCGTCGCCAGCTCCTTGGACATCCGCGCCTGGTCGGCGAACTCGGTGATGTTCTTCCGCCGCGCCGGCGAGAGCTCCTCCGCGTGCGCGATCACCTCCTCGAGCGAGCCGTACTGCGCGATCAGCTGCCCCGCGGTCTTGTCGCCGATCCCGGGGACGCCCGGGATGTTGTCGGACGTGTCGCCCTTGAGCCCGATGAAGTCGGGCACCTGGTCGGGCCGGACGCCGTAGCGGAGCTCGACCCGCTCGGGCGTGTAGACGTTGACGTCGGCGACGCCGCGCGGGGTCATCATCAGCGCGATGTTCGGCGAGCAGAGCTGGAACGCGTCGCGGTCGGTGGAGACGACGGTGGTCTTGACGCCGGCCTCGTCGGCGCGGGTGGCGAGTGTCGCGATCACGTCGTCCGCCTCCCAGCCCTCGAACTCGAGGTTGCGGTACCCGAAGGCCTCGACGATCGGCCTGAAGTGAGGAAACTGCTCGCGCAGGAGGTCGGGCATCGGCCGCCTTCCCTCCTTGTAGACCACGTCGGCGGCCTCGGCGACCGCGGCGCGATGGGTCGGGCGCGAGTCCCAGGCGACAGCGACGCCCTTCGGCTTGTAGTCGGAGAGAAGCTTGAAGAGCATGTTCGCGAAGCCGAGCAGGGCGTTCGTCGGGAAGCCGTCGCTCGTCGCGAGCTCCTCCGGAAGCGCGAAGAAGGCCCGGTAGGCGAGGTTGTTGCCGTCGACGAGGAAGAGCTCCGAGTCCCGTGCGGGGCCGTCGTCGAGCTGCAACTCCTGGCCGGTTAGCGTCTTCGGGGACATCGCAGCGAGTGTAGGTATCGTCGCGCGGTCGTGGAGATCGTCCCGCTCACCGAGGGAGAGAAGAGCGGTGCCGAGGCGGTGCGCGCGGGTGTCAGGCTTGCGCACGTGGTCGGCGCGCTCGGCGAGGCGCCCTCGCGGGGGCGGCACGTCTGGGTCGGGCTCGCCGACCACTCGCTCGCGGCCGGCGAGGCGCCGGACCTGCTCGCCGACGTCTACGCGGCGGCCGGCGCGCCGTGGGTCGCGGACGGCTACCACCCCCACGTCGTCGAGGTGCCGGCCGCGGGGCCGCTGCCGGAGCTGTTCTTCGCGCCCGGCTTCGGGCGGGAGCAGGTGCACGCGTCGGCGCCCGCCCGGCCCGAGGCGCCCGCGATGACCGAGAGCGCGACGATCCGACAGGCTGACCCGGGCGACATCGAGCTCCTCCTCGACATCGTCGGAGCCATCGGCGAGCACCAGGCGGGGCCGCCCGTCTGGTCGGGGCTGCCGGTGCCGGGCCGGGAGGAGTTGCGGGACGACTGGGTCGAGCTCCTGGAGGACGAGACGGCCGTAATCCTCCTCGCCGAGCGCGGCGGTGACTCGCTCGGCTACGCCGCGATCCATCCCGGCGAGCGCGCCGGAGTCGCGCACCTTCCCGTGGCAGGAACCCGGCCGGACGTCCGCGGCAGCGGTCTCGGCGTCGCGCTCGTCGAGCACGTCCTCCACCGGGCGCACCTCGCCGGCTACGAGACCGTCGAGCTGGACTGGCGCTCGACGAACCTGCTCGCGTCCCGCTTCTGGCCCGGGCGCGGCTTCCGGCCCACGCATCTGCGTCTGCGCCGGGACATCCAGCCGACCGCCTGATGCAGCGGATCCCGATCCCCTCCGGCTCGCGGGTCGCGGTCGTGAACGCGCGGGACGGCGTCGTGCTGCGGCCGCGGCGACCTTCGGACGGCGTCGTCGACGTCGCCGCCGCCGTCCGCGACTCGCTTCGCTTCCCGCTCTCTGGCTCGCCGCTCGAGGCGATCGTCTCCCGGGGCGGCACCGCCACGCTCGTCGTCGAGGCGCCCGAGCTGCCGCTCCCGGGCGCGCCCGGAGACCCACGCCGCCGCGCGCTGGCGGCCGCGATCGACGAGCTGGAGCGGCTGGGCGTCCCGAGCAGGAACCAGACGATCCTCGTCGCGGCCGGGCTCAACCGGCGGGCGGGCCAGCGGGAGCTGGAGGCGCTGCTCGAGCCCTCGTTCGCCCGCCGCTTCCACGGCAACGTGGAGGTGCACGATGCCGTGGCGCCCGACCTCGTCCACGTCGGCGACGCCGGGCGCACGCCGCTCCACGTCAACCCGCTGCTCGTCCAGACCGACCTCGTCGTCTGCGTCACCGCTGCCGAGACCGTGCTCCACGGCGGGCCCGGCGCGCTGCTCGGCGCCTGCGGGCCGGAGACGCTGCGCGGCGCGACCGCCTACTCGCTGCTCGAGACCGCGGCGGCACGCGGCTGGCAGCTGGGCGTGGCGCTCGAGCGAACGCTTGCGGGCCGCGTGCCGGTGATCGGGACGTCGCTCGTCCTGAACCCGCCGCGCCTGACCGGGCGCTTCCGCGACTATCCCTACGAGGACGGGGCGCTCGACCACCTCGCCCGCTCGCCGCTCCGGCGCTTCTCGCTGCTGCCGTCCGGGATCAGACGGCGGCTGCTGCAGGATCTCGGCCGCGAGCTGACGGCGGTGGCCGCTTTCGGCGGCCCGCCGTCCGTCGCGCACGCCGAGGCGCTTCTGCGCGGGATCGCCCGGCGCTCGGTGGCGCTCGAGCGGCCGCTCGACGCGATCGTGATCGGCATGCCCTGGAAGCACCACCACGCGCCCCGCGAGCGGCTGAATCCGATCACCGTCGCGACGGTCGCGCTCGGTCTCGCCCTGCGGCTCTGGCGGGACGCCTTCCCGGTCGCCGACGGCGGGACGGCGATCGTCCTCCACCGGCTCTCGCGGCACTTCGCCCACGGGACGCAGGATCCGTACCGGGCGCTCTTCCACTCGCTCCGCGACGGCCGCACGGCGGAAGACCTCGCGGCCGGCGAGCGCGAGGCCGCGACCGACGCGCGCGCCCTCGACTCCTACCGCGCGGGGCGGGCCTGCCATCCGCTCCTGCCCTACGTCGACTGGGACAGCTGCCGGCCGGCGCTCGACCGGCTCGGCGCCGTCGTCGTCGCCGGCTGCCGCGACCACCAGGCGGCGCGGACGCTCGGCTTCGTGCCGACGCACGGCATCTCGACCGCGCTCGAGATGGCGCACGGCCGCGCCGGCGGCGAGGCGAGGATCGGCTACCTGCTCGGGCCGCCGTACTTCCCGCTCGAGGTCGGCGCCGGCTAGTCGATGCCGAGGTAGGCCTTGCGGACGCGCTCGTTCTCGCGCAGGTCCTTCGCCGGGCCCTCGAGCGCGATCACGCCGGTCTCCATCACGTAGCCCCGGCTCGCCGCGTCGAGCGCCATCAGGGCGTTCTGCTCGACGAGCAGGATCGGGGTTCCCTGCGCGTTGATCTCGGCGACGATCTCGAAGATCTTCTCGACGAAGATCGGCGCCAGCCCCATCGAGGGCTCGTCGAGCAGGAGCAGCTTCGGCCGAGCCATCAGCGCCCGCCCGATCGCGCACATCTGCTGCTCGCCGCCGGACATCGTCCCCGCCTGCTGCTGCTTGCGCTCGGCGAGGCGCGGGAAGAGGTCGAAGACGCGGTCCATGTCCTCGCGGAAGTTCTGCTTGTCGTCGCGCTGGAACGCGCCCATCTCGAGGTTCTCGAGCACACTCATGCGCGGGAAGAGCCGACGGCCCTCCGGGGACTGGGCGATGCCCATCTTCACGATCGCGTGCGGCGGGGCGTTCGTGATGTCCTTGCCCTGGAAGTGGATTCGCCCCTCGCGCGGATGGTTGATGCCGTTGATCGAGCGGAGCGTCGTCGACTTGCCGGCGCCGTTCGCGCCGATCAGCGTCACCACCTCGCCCTCGTGCACCTTGAGCGAGATCCCCTTCAGGGCGTGGATGGCGCCGTAGTAGGTGTGGACGTCGTCGAGCTCGAGGACGACTCCGGCGCCGTTGGCGTCAGCCATGGGACGTCGCTCCCTTCCCGAGGTACGCCTCGATCACGCGCTCGTCCTTCTGGACGTCCTGCGGCGTCCCCTCGGCGATCTTCTCGCCGTAGTCGAGCACGGTGACGCGGTCGGAGATGCCCATCACGACCTTCATGTCGTGCTCGATCATCAGCACGGTCAGGTTCCGCTCCTCGCGGAGCTTGCGGACGAAGGCGGTGAAGTCGGCCGTCTCCTGCGGGTTCATCCCGGCGGTCGGCTCGTCGAGGAGCAGCAACTTCGGGTCGGTCGCGAGCGCGCGCGCGACCTCGAGGCGACGCTGGTCGCCGTAGGGCAGGTTGCGCGACATCTCGAGGTCGCGGCCGCGGAGGCCGGAGAAGCGCAGCAGCTCGCGCGCGCGCTCGTTCGCCTCCTTCTCCTCGCGCCGCACGCGCGGCGTCCGCAGGATCGAGCCGACGATCCCGCCGCGGAGGCGGCAGTGCATCCCGACGAGGACGTTCTCGAGCGCGGTCATGTGCTGGAAGAGCCGGATGTTCTGGAAGGTGCGGCCGATCCCGAGCGCGGTGATCGCGTGCGGCGGCTTGTCGGAGACGTCGACGCCGTCGAAGATGATCCGGCCCCCCGTCGGCTTGTAGACGCCCGTGAGCATGTTGAAGAACGTCGTCTTGCCGGCGCCGTTCGGGCCGATCAGGGAGACGATCGAGCCCTGCGGGATCGTGAAGTCGATGTCGTTCGTGGCGACGAGGCCGCCGAACTCCTTCCGGACGTGCTCGGCGACGAGGAGGTCAGTCATTCTTCGGCTCGCGGTCGGTGTCCGAGCCCTCCGTCGTGACGTCGTACATCGGCGAGTCGGCGACGCCGAGCTGAAGCTCGCGCTTGTGCCGCCGTTCGGGGATCAGCCCCTCGGGCCGCAGGAGCATCATCAGGACGATGATCACCCCGTAGATCCCGAACTGGTACTTCGTCGGCTCGAACCACTCCCAGTCGGTGGCGGCCTTCACCTCCGAGCCGATCGTCGCCAGCCCCTCGACGTTGAGGTAGCCGAGGATCATCCCGCCGAGGATCACGCCCCAGATCGACCCCATTCCGCCGAGGATGACCATGCAGAGCAGGAAGACGGAGATGTTGAAGTAGAAGTCCGCCGGGAAGGCGCCGCTCTTGAAGCTCGCGTAGAAGGCGCCGGCGACGCCGCCGAAGAAGGCGCCGATCGCGTACGACCAGGTCTTCGTGCGCATCAGCGGCACGCCCATCGCGGCGGCGGCGGTCTCGTCCTCGCGGATCGCGATCCAGGCTCGGCCGAGCCGCGAGTCGCGGAGGCGGATCGAGCAGAAGACGGTGATCAGCAGCAGCGCGAGCGCCGTCCAGTAGAACCACTGCGCCCGCTCGAACGACTGCTGGAAGCTGAGCGGCAGGCCGAGCGAGTCGCCGGCGCTGCCGAAGCCGGGGGAGTCGATCGGGCTGATCCCGAAGGTGCCGTGCGTGAGGTCGAAGCCGAAGATGCTGTCGCCGTTGCGCACGAACTGCGGCACGATCTCGCCGAAGCCGAGCGTGACGATCGCGAGATAGTCGCCGCGCAGCCGCAGCGTCGGGAGGCCGATCAGGATGCCCGCGAGGGCGGTGAAGAGCCCCGCGATGATCAGCACCATCCAGATCGACAGGTGGATGCCTGGGACGTCCTTCGAGATCCCGACCGAGCCGAAGTGGAACGTCCACTGGTCGAACTGCTGCGACGCGAACCAGGCCGACGTGTAGGCGCCGGCGGCGTAGAAGGCGACGTAGCCGAGGTCGAGCAGGCCCGCGTAGCCGACGACGATGTTCAGGCCGACGGCCATCATCGTGAAGACGATCATGATCACCATCGAGTCGACGCTCGGGACGTAGTCCCCGATCAGCGGGAAGTCGCCGAGCGACTCGACGTACCTCGGGTAGAGGAACCCGAGCACGATCAGCGCGGTTGCGAGCATCGCCGCGGGACCAAAGCTCCGCAGCCGCTCCTGGACGGCGTTCACGCGCCCTCCGGCGTCCGCTCGCCGAGCAGGCCCTCCGGCCGGAAGACGAGGATCGCGATCAGGATCCCGAACACGATCGAGCGCGTCCAGTCCGAGCCGGGCGTGTACCAGGTCAGTCCCTCGTTGAAGGCCTGGATGAAGCCGATCACGAGCGCGCCGAGGACGGCGCCCGAGAGGTTGCCGATCCCGCCGAGCACGGCCGCGGTGAAGGCGATCAGGCCGAGCTCGAAGCCGGTGTCGTAGCGCATGTTGAACTGGAGCAGGTAGACGATCGCGGCCGCGCCTGCAAGCGCGCCGGCGATCGCGAACGTGACCGAGATCGTCCGGTTCACGTTGATCCCCATCATCGCGGAGGCCTCGGTGTCCTGGGCGACGGCGCGCATCGCCTTGCCCTGCTTCGTCTCGCGCACGAACCACGTCAGCAGGACGAGCACCGGGATCGTGATCACGAGGACGGCCAGCTTGTTCCACGAGTACGTGATGTCGCCGATCCCGATCACCTCCGAGCGCGGGATGAACGAGGGGATCGAGCGGAAGTTGACGCCGTAGGCGGCCAGGGAGATGTTCTGGACGATGAACGACATCCCGACCGCCGTGATCAGGACGGCCAGCCGGGGAGCGCGCCTCAGCCGCCGGTAGGCGACGAGCTCGATCGTGACGTTGACGAGCGCGAAGACGACCATGATCACGATCAGCGCGGCGAGCATCCCGCCGACGATCGCGAGCACGGAGGTGTCCTTGTCGAGCCCGAGGACGGACACGATCGTCGTGAACGAGACGAGCCCGGCGAGCGCGAAGACGTCGCCGTGCGCGAAGTTGATCAGCTGCAGGATCCCGTAGACGAGCGTGTAGCCGAGCGCGACGAGGCCGTAGATGGCGCCGTAGGTGAGCCCGATCAGCGCGACGTTGACGAACTCCGTCGGCGTCTTGACGACGTTGACGACGAGCCAGATCCCGACGAGGCCGAGGAGCGCGTAGCCGAGGAGGGCCACGAAGCCCGATCGCCGAAGCCGGTCGAGTGTCGTCGTTACCGCTGGCGCCGCCATGAAGGGAAGAACCTAAACGAATCTCGGGGGAGGGCAAGTGCCCTCCCCCGAGATGGTGCTGCGAACGAGGCCGCTAGCCCCTTGCTGCCTCGACGTTCTCCGGCTTCGGGGAGATGGTCTTGACCGTCTCCAGCTTGTCCGTCGCCTTGTAGATCGTGAAGCCGACGACCGCGCCCTCGGCGCCGCCCGGATCGCCGTTCTCGTTGATCTCGAAGCTGCCGAGGTACCCGTCGGTCACCTTCGCCTCGAACAGCTTGGCGATCACGTCGGCCCGGGAGCCGTCGGATGCCGCGATCGCGTCGAGCATGACCTGAGCGGCCTGCGCGCCGTAGATCGCGTACGGGTCGATGTTCTTGCCGCCGAGCCGCGGCTTGAACGCCTCGGCGAACTCGGCGCCCTTGCCCTGGAACTCGTCGATCGGCACACCGGCGACGCTCATGAACATGCCGGCTGCGGCCTCGGGGGCCTCGTCGATCGTCTGCTGCGTCGTGAACCCGTCCGGAGCGAACAGCTTCACGTCGCCGTCGTTCGGGCCGAGCACGGCGACCTTGTCCTTGATCACCTGGGCGCCGTTCTCGTCGATCAGGCCGCCGAGGAAGACGGCGTCCGCCCCGCTCTGGCCGATCTTGCGGAAGAGCGCCTCGTACCCGGCCTGCTTCGGATCCCACGCCTCGAACCCGGCGACCTTGATCCCGACGGCTTCCGCCGCGTTGCGGAAGTTGGTCGCGACGCCGAGGCCGTAGGCCTCCTTGTCGTTCAGGATGTAGACGTTCGTGACGCCCTGCTCCTTGGCGAACTCGGCCACGGCCGCGCCCTGGTAGGCGTCATGCGCGACCACGCGGGCGTAGTTGCGCGAGCCGGAGGGGTAGTACTTGTCAGGTTCGGTCGCATCGCAACCGGGCCCGCCCTCGGTCAGGCACACGTACGTGTTGGCCGGCGAGATCATCGCCACGCCGCCGCCCGGAGCCTGGTTCAGCACCGGGATCTCGATCGCTGCGCACCCGGAGTTGAAGGTGCCGATCACGCCGACGAGCTTCTCGTTGCCGGCATAGGCCTGGGCGTTCGTCGAGCACTTGCCCGAGTCCCACTTGCCGGCCTGAGCCGTCGAGTCGTCGCACGACTGGTAGGCGACGTTGTGATCGCCGGCCTTGTAGTTCGCCTCCTCGAGGAGGACGCGGATGGCCTCGACGATCTGAATCGTCTGGGTGCGCGACGAGCCCTGGAGCGGGAAGTCGGAGGCGAGCAGAACATCGGGCTCACCTTCGCCTTCGTACTCGACCGCCGTGCACGAGCTCGACGGCAGCGCCTCGACGCCTGCGCCCCCACCACTCGAGGCCTCCGTCGTCGTGCCACCGTCACCACTGCCCTCGTCGTCGTCGCCTCCGCAGCCCGCCGCGAGCACTGCGAGCACGGCGACGAGCAGGGCCAGAACGCTCAACCAACCACGCTTTCTGGAAATCACCAGCTGTCTCCTCCTCCATCACCTTTGGACCTAGCCCGACGAGGTTCTGCACGTGTGTCCGCAGCCCTTGTTGCGGGCGAATGGCGCAGTATCCCGGCAACGGGTCCGAGATTTCAACTTTGAGCCGCAGAACTACACTGGCTTAACAGGCCGAAGTGGCGGAACTGGCAGACGCGCCGGACTCAAAATCCGGTTCCCCTCGGGGAGTGTGGGTTCGATTCCCACCTTCGGCATCGGCTCTCCTAGACTGGCCGCGTGGCGCGAGTCGGGATCCTCACGGGCGGCGGCGACTGCCCCGGGCTGAACGCGGTCATCCGGGCCGTGACGCGGCGGACGCTCGACCTCGGGTCGGACGTGGCGGCCGTGCGCGAGGGCTGGCGCGGGCTCGTCGAGGGGATCGTCGAGCCGCTCGAGCGCCGCGACGTCTCCGGGATCCTGCCGCGAGGCGGCACGATCCTCGGCACCTCGCGCACGAACCCCTACAAGCTGGACGGCGGCGTCGAGAAGGTGCTCGAGTCGCTCGAGCGGGAAGGCCTGACCGCGCTCGTCGCGATCGGCGGCGAGGACACGCTCGGCGTCGCCGCCCGCCTGCACGCCGAGCACGGCGTCCCGGTCGTCGGCGTCCCGAAGACGATCGACAACGACCTCAACGGCACCGACTACACCTTCGGCTTCGACACCGCCGTCACGATTGCGACCGAGGCGATCGACCGGCTGCACACGACGGCGGAGTCGCACAACCGGGTCATGGTCGTCGAGGTGATGGGCCGCCACGCCGGCTGGATCGCCCTGCACTCGGGGATCGCCGGCGGCGCCGACGTGATCCTGATCCCCGAGCAGCCGGTCACGGTCGAGGACGCCTGCGCGCTGCTCGAGAAGCGCCACGGTGGCGGCAAGGACTTCTCGATCGTCGTCGTCAGCGAGGGCTGGGAGCTCACGTATGCGTCGGGGGAGCGCCAGCTCGTCGCCGGGCAGGCGCGGTCGACCGACCAGTTCGGGCACGTCGTCCTCGGCGGGGTCGGCGGCGAGCTCGGGCGGGAGATCGAGGAACGGACGGGCTTCGAGACGCGCGTCACGGTGCTCGGGCACGTCCAGCGGGGCGGCACTCCCACCCCGCGCGACCGCGTGCTCGCGACCCGCTACGGGCTGAAGGCGGCAGACCTGGTGCAGGCGGGGAACTTCGGCCGGATGGCTGCGCTGCACGGCGACGAGATCGTCGACGTCTCGCTCGAGGAGGCGACGCGGGAGCTGAAGACGGTCACGCCCGAGTGGTACGCCGTCGCGCAGGCGCTCGCCGGCTAGCCGAACAGGAGCAGCAACGCGTCGGTCGGCGCGTAGTCGTCCGTCAGCACCGGCACGTCCTCGGTCGTGACCGGGGCGTCGACGCGGCCGCGGATCGCCGCGGTCAGGTCGGGGGCGCCGGGCGCCTGCTTCCGGACCTCGGCCCAGCGCTCCTGGAGGAACTCCTTCGACGGCGCGGCGCCGTCGCCGGCGACGAGGATGACGTTCCGGATCGCGTCGAGGTTCCGCTCCCCTTCGCCCAGGACGGGGTGGATCGCGACCGTCGGGAAGACGGTGCGGTACGTCCGCAGCATCGAGCGGAAGAGGCGCGAGTCGGTGCCGCGGACGGCGCCGATGATGTTCGTCGAGACGACGCCGCCGGGCGCGAGGCGCGAGCGTGCGAGCTCGAGGAACTCCCGCGTGGCGAGGTGGAACGGGATCGAGTCGGAGTAGAACGCGTCGATCACGAGCGCGTCCCAGGGGCCGTCGTTGTTCGCGAGGAAGCGGCGGCCGTCCTCGACCTCGACCCGCAGCCGCGGGTCGCGCGGGACGTCGAAGTACTCGTACGCGACGTCGACGACCTCGGGGTCGAGCTCGACCACCTCGATCTGCGTGGCGGGGAAGTCGCGCCACGTCCGCTTCGGCGCGGAGCCGCCGCCGAGCCCGATGTAGAGGATTCGCCGCGTCCCGGGCCGGTACGCGAACGGCAGCTGCAGGTAGTCCGAGTACTCGAAGCGTGTCCGGAAGGGGTCGTCGACGTACATGCCGCTCTGGAAGGAGCTGTCGAAGCGGAGGTAGCGGCTGTCGTCGTCCTCGACGACGGCGATCCGGTGGTACTGCGAGTCCTTCGTGTGCAGGATCGTGTAGCCGGACTGCGTGTCCTCGAGCGAGCCGCTGCGATCCTCGTCGCGCTGCTGCCGGTAGACGGGCGACCAGTTGCGGAGCTGCGAGCCGGCGACGGTGCCGCCCTTGTCCGGCGCCCGCGCGACGACCGCGCCGACGCTGGCGCCGGCGAGGGCCAGCGCCAGCGCGCCGGCGAGGGCGAGCCGTTCGACGAGCGCGACGGCCGCGGCAGCGAGCATGAGGGCGACGGCCGCGGAGGCGAGCACCTGGTCGGTGCCGAGCTCCGGGATCAGCCAGAACGACGTCGCGAAGGTGCCCGCGATCGAGCCGGCGGTCGAGATCGCGAACAGCCGCCCGGCGGTGCGGCCGAGCTGGTCGAGCGAATGCGCCTTCAGCCGCACCGCGATCGGCGAGACGGTGCCGAGGATGACGCTCTGGGCGCCGAAGAGGAAGATCGTGGCGAGCAGCGGGTTCAGGCGCGGCCCGGGATCCCAGTCGACGAGGCGGTCGAGCACCCAGCCGTCGGCGAAGGGGATCGCGAGCACGAGCAGCGAGGCGGCGCCGAGCATCGCGACGAGGAGCCGCGGCGTCGGGTAGCGGTCGGCGATCGCGCCGCCGACCCAGTAGCCGGTCGAGAGGCCGGCGAGGACGATCCCGATCAGCGCGCCCCAGACGTAGAGCGAGTTGCCGAAGTACGGCGCGAGCACGCGGCTGGCCGCGATCTCCAGGCCGAGCAGCGCACTGCCCGCGAGGAAGACGGCGACCGCGATCGCGATCGAGCTGCGGCCGCCGGCAGTGCGCACTACGGGAGCTCGCGGACGAGCACGGCGTCGACCCCGGCCCGTTCGAGCTCGTCGATCTCCGGCTGCGTCGCGTCCCTGAGGTCGGCGATCGCGAGCTTGCCCGCGGGCAGGTCGGAGAGCAGGTCGAGCACGTGCTCGAGCCGGTCGGTGTCGCCGTCGGGTGCCGCAAGCACGAACAACTCGGGGTCGAAGCGCTCGAGCGCCTCGTCCAGCTCCTCCTCCCTCTCCACCTGGACGACGAGCTCGACCCCCTCCCCCAGCTCGACGTCCTCGTCCCCGGGGCAGACGATGCGGGCGTCCCCGGCCGAGCCGGCGGAGGTCACGATCGGGAGCGCGGTCGAAGCGCGGATCGCGTCGAGCGCGTCGATGGCGAGCAGCGCCTCCGCTCCTCCTGCCTCGGCGCGCTGAGCCTCGTCGGCGTCGCGCACGGCGACGATCAGCGAGATCCCGTCACCTTCGGAGATGGCCTGACTCAGACGTCTGGGGCCGGTCACTCGCCGGAGCGTACCCAAGATGGTTGGCCGGGAAATCACACGGGCCGGATGGCGGCCACGACACGGCGGTGGATCGGCACCCTCGCGCACCGCACAGGCCCACCGGCCTGCACGGCACGCGAGCGCGGCGCCCACCTTGGTCATGACCGCCCCCGACGCCGCGCCATTTCCCGGCCAACCATCTAGCGGCTACGGTGCGGACCGTGCGGGGTCGCGTCGCGATCGTCCTCCTTCTCGTGGCGCTGCCGGCCGTCGCGACTGCCGCGGCGCGGCCTGCGATCGTCGGCACGCAGCGCGCGGACGTCCTGCTCGGGCGCGAGGGCTCCGATCGCGTCGACGCGCGCGCCGGCAACGACCGGATCGCGGTCGAGTATGACGGCGGTCTCGACGACGTCACCTGCGGCCCGGGCCGCGACATCGTCACCGCCGACCTCCGCGACCGCGTGCGTGCCGGCTGCGAGGTCGTCGGCCGCCGGATCCACCGCGACCGGCACGTCAATCCGGAGAGCCAGCACGAGTCCGAGGTCGAGCCCGACTCGCTGACGGTCGGCGCGACGACGGTCGCGCTCTTCCAGGTCGGCCGCAACAGGAACGGCGGCGCGGCCAGCATCGGCTTCTCGACCTCGAAAGACGGCGGCCGGACGTGGCGCGAGGGCATCCTGCCGGGGCTGACGACCGCCTCGCGGCCGCCGGGGACGTCGGTGCGCGCGAGCGACCCGGTGCTCGCGTACGACGCGGCGCACGGCGTCTGGCTCGCGAACACGCTCGCTCTCGCGCCCGGCGTGACACGGCTGACGATCCATCGCTCCGCCGACGGCCTGACGTGGTCGGGCCCGATCGACGCGGCCGTCGCGCAGACAGCCGATCTCGCGTACGACAAGAACTGGCTCGCATGCGACAACGGCTCCACCAGCCCCTTCCGCGGCCGCTGCTACCTCGCCTACACGCTGATCGGCGAGCGGACCGACGACCTCGCGGTGCAGCGCTCGGACGACGGCGGCCGGACGTGGTCGCCGCCGGTCACGCGCCGGCTGCCGGTCACCGGCGTGATCCCGGTCGTGCAGCCCGACGGCCGGCTCGTGCTCTCGTTCTGGTCGGGCCGCACCGGGATGGTGTCCGTGACGTCGACGGACGGCGGCGTCACGCTCGACGAGCCCGTCGTCATCTCCTCGCTCAGCGACCGCGCCGCGCGGCCCTTCCGTGCGCCGCCGCTGATCGCGGCCGAGCTCGAGCGGAGCGGCACCGTGCTGGCGGCGTGGCAGGACTGCCGCTTCCGCGCGGGCTGTGCGGGGAACGACGTCGTCGTCTCCCGCTCGGCCGACGGGAAGTCGTGGACGACGCCCGTGCGGATCACGTCGGGCCGCAACGCCGTCCTGCCGACGATCGGCGTCGAGCCCGGGACCGGCAGGCTGGCGATCGCGTACTACGTGATCCAGCGCAACGGCATCGACGCCGAGCTCGTCACCTCGTCGGACGGGACGCGCTGGAGCTCGCCGCAGCGGCTGAACGCGCGGCGGATGCCGCTCGAATGGATGCCGCAGACGACGCTCGGGCGGATGCTGGCCGACTACATCGGCGTCAGCTGGGTGCGGGGACGGCCGCTCGTCGTGCTCGCGCTCGCCTCTCCCCCGCGCGGCGGTGAGCTGCGGCAGGCGATCTACGCCGTTCGCGGCTAGCCGACCTCGCCGCCCGATCCGGCCGTGTCGCCGCCGGACAGAGTCTGACCCCCGACCGTCCGCAGCGGACGGTTGGGGACAAAGAGTTGACGAATCGTTACACGGAACGAGCGGGAATCGCCGGCCGCTCGCTACTGCCCGATCGGATGCCAGACGGTCTTGAGCTCGAGGAACTTCGAGATCGTCCACGGGCTCTGCTCGTCCGGGGTGCCGTGGACGACCCGCTTGACGTTGTCGGCGGCGAGCCGCTCGAGCTCCACCGACGCCCCGTTCGCCCCCGTCAGGTCGATCGCGTTCACGTCCATGTGCCCCGCGAGGATCGGCGCCAGCTCGTCCTGCAGCCCGGTGAGGATGTTGACGACGCCGCCCGGGAGATCCGAGGTCGCGATCGCCTCCGCCAGCTCGAGCGCGGCGAGCGGGTGCGACTCGGACGCGACGACGACGGCCGCGTTGCCGCCGACGATCACCGGCGCGATCCGGGACACGAGGCCCGCGAGCGCGGGCTCCTCCGGGGCGAGCACGGCGACGACGCCGGTCGGCTCGGGGATCGAGAAGTTGAAGTACGGGCCGGAGACGGGGTTCGACGAGCCGAGTACCTGCGCGAGCTTGTCGGCCCAGCCGGCGTACCAGACGACGCGGTCGATCGCGCGCTCCACCTCACGACGGCCCGAGCAGACGCGTGCGAGGTCGCTGGCGCGCGTCTCCATCATCTCGGCGAGGC
>JANPKC010000120.1:0-7179 GCA_031425855.1 Actinomycetes bacterium
GCTGCTCGAGGCCGCCGCCGACGAGCACGAGGTTGACCGAGCCGTACAGCTCGTCGTCGCAGGCCCACGCCTCGAGCAGGAGCGCGAGGCCCTTGACCCGGTGGAAGCGGCCGACGCTGACGAGCAGCGGCAGGCCGTGGCGGTGCCGCGGCAGCGCGGCCACGGCGTCGAGCAGCGCGTTCGCGACCGCAGGAAGGGCACCGTCACGCCCCGCCCGCGCCAGCTCGGAGCCGGCCCGGTCGATCGTCCGCAGCGAGATTCCCTCGGGGATCGTGTGCACACGATCCTGTTCGAGCCGCTCGAACGGCATCCCGATCAGCTCGCGGAGAGCGGCCCGGGCGCGCGGACGCGGCAAGACGATCACCGCGTCGGCCTGCCCTAGGAGGTCGCCGACGAGCTGCGCGCGCAGCGTGTAGTGCTCGCGCAGCTCCGCCTCGGCGAAGGCCTCACGTGTCAGCTCGCCTCGCTGCTCCGCCCCCTGGATGACAGCGTGCGGGTCGGGCGCCGCCGTGAACGCCACCGGGATGCCGCGTCGCGCGCACACCCGCGCCGCGGCGAAGGCGGCGGCATCCGCGAAGCGGACGTGGGCGACGTCCACGCCGCCGAGCTCGGAGATGGCCCCCTCCAACGCCCGCTCCAGCTCGAGCCGGTGCTCCCACATCGCCGGCGCGGGCAGGTAGCCGGCCGGGCCGAACGGCACGCGCTCGATCGAGACCCCCGGGCTCTGGACCTCGCTCAGGGCCGTGTGAGCCCAGCCCGTCTCGGGCTCGGCGAGAGCACGCGCAATCGTCACGACCCGACCGACCTCGGGCTCCGAGCCGAGGGCCCGCCCGAGCTGCACGAGCAGCGTGGAGATCCCGCCGCCGTCCCCGGCGCCCGCGCTGGAGAGCTCTCCGTCGAGCCGCCCCTGCAGGAAGATCTGAGCGATGCGGAGACCGCGGCGACCCGACGACGGCGGGGTAGAGCGCCCTCGCACGAACGCGTCGAGAAGTCGATCGAAAGGCTCGCTCGAGCCCGCCGCCGAGGTCGCGAGCGACGCAGCAGCCTCGCGGGCGCGGGTCGTCCCGATCGCCAGCAGAGCGCGGGCGCAGGCGAACCGAAGCTCGGGTCCGCCGTCGTCGCCCGTAGCCCCGAGCTGCGCGAGCAACGCCGGCGTGGCACGGGTCGCCAATCCGCGCGCCGCGGCTGCGCGGACGCTCTCGGGCTCGTCGGCGGAGCCCAGCAGCCGCGCCAGGAACGGCGGGATGCCGGGATGGTGGGCGACGGTCGTCGTCTCGACGAGCCGCACTCGCGCGGCGACGTCGGTGTGACGTTCGAGGGTTGCGGCGACCGCCAGGACGATCGCTCGGTCGGAGGCCGCCCACCGCTCGATCGTGAGCTGCGCGATCGTCGCCGCATGGCCGCCGTCAGCGATCGCATCGAGGACGACTTCGAGACTCGACGCGGTGGCGGCACGCCCGGCGAACGCCCACAACGCCTGCTCCCGCAGCAGCCGGTCGTCGCCCCGGGCGAAGGCGTGCAACGTCGAGTCGAACGCTGCGCCCGCCAGCTGGGCCAGAGGCCGAATCGCAAGGGCTCGTCCGAGCCGGTCGCCCGAGTCCACCACCGAGCGCAGGCGTTCGAGTGCGGCAGCCGCAGGGCGGGCCGCGCGAAGCAGAGCGGTGTGCGCGCGCAGCGCCGCCAGCGGGCTGCCGTGGGCGAGGTCGGCGGACGCGGCGCCGGGGTCGACGGCGGGAGACCTGGGCATCTCGTCGACCGCTCAGGACCGGGGTAGGCCCCGGCCGAGAGCGGATCGAAGGGCGAACAGCGGGCTGAGGTGGACTCCGGGCAAACGGAACAGGCGGCTCAGGACGCCGGTGCCGGCATCACGGCCGGCCGACAGGAGCAGCCGATCGCCGCTGCGCACGCGAAGGCTCAGCCCGACCCGAGTGAGAGTCTCGGCGAGCCTCCTCAGCGACGGGCGATCGACGACTCCGATCAGCGTCGAAGGCTCCTCGACCTCGAGCACCAGCTCCCGGCCGTCCGCGACGAGCCGCCCGCGGCCCGCACCGAACTCGATCGCCACGTCGGCCGAGACGTCCAGCACGACGGAGCTACCTCCCCTGCTCCGACGTGCGGATCCGAATCGTCCCGTTCAGCTTCCACTTGGCCGCAGGCGACTCGTCGCTGGCATGACGCGGGACGAGGACCTCCAGCTGGTCGAAGCCGTACTCGATCGTTGCGCCGCGACCGGTGAGGAAGCCATACAGCCCCTCGGCGAACTCGGGCCACGTCGTCGTCTCCGGCTGCACTTCTGTGGTGCTCATGCGATGTTCCTCCTATCTAGACATACATTGGACATAATCTCTACAACGCTACCGGGCTGCGCGAAATTCCTAGCCCTCGCAGCGCCGTAGCGGCGACCGCGCCAGACGACCCCGCCTCGAAGCCTGTCGACCGAGCTCAGCAGCGAGAGGATCGACAGCGCGAGCGCGCCTGCCGGAAAGAGCGCCCAGGTCCGCCGAGGCGTCGGGGCGAGCTCGTCCGAGGCAGCCCGCGCCGCAAGCTGGAGGACGAGGCCGAGCACGCCCACCCGGCGCGGGCCTCGCATGATCGCGACCGCCGGCGCGAGCGAGGAGGCGGCCCCCAAGCAGGCGAGGGCTGTCGCGGCGAGCACCGACCCGCCGAGTCCCGCGGACGTGTTCTTGCGCCAACCGCGGAGGGTCTCTCGCGCGCCGACATACATCCGCACGCGAACGCGGCCGCCCGAGCCTGCGAGCGCCAGCGGGCTCCCAGCCGCCTTGAGCCGAACCGCGAGCATCTGGTCGTCCACGAGCTCGTGACGCATCGCCTCGTGGCCGCCCACCCCCTCGTAGGCGGCGCGCGAGACCAGGATGAACCCGCCCGCGGCGATCGCGATCCGGCTGCGCGGCGAGCGCACGAGCGGGCCTGGCGCCACGAAGGAGCGGATCAGCACGGCGGCAGCCGGCTGGATGGCCCGCTCCGCGAGGCCTTCGGTCTCGATCACCGGGAGCACGGACACGCCGCCGGCCCCTAGCCGCTGCGCAAGGGCCAGCGAGCGCCCGACCGTGTCGGCGGCGTGGCGAACGTCGGCATCCGTGAACAGAAGCCATTCTCCCCGAGCACGCTCGTACCCCTGGTGGCACGCCCACGACTTCCCGACCCACCCGGCAGGCACCGGCTCGCCGTCGACCACCCGGACGCGATCCGTGGCCGCTGCTCGAGCCTCGGCGGCGGTGTCGTCCGACGACTCGTCGTCGACGACGATCACCTCGAGCGGGCCGTACTCCTGGGCCGCGAGCGAGGCGACCGCGGCCCGAACGCCACGCTCCTCGTCGCGCGCAGGCACGATCACCGACACGAGCGGGCCGTCTCGTGCCGGCCGCGTGTCGTCCAGCGACAGCCGCCGTCGCCGGTCGACGACCGCGACGACGACGCTCCACGCCCACGGCACGACGGCAAGCGCTGTGAGAGCACGGCGGACCATCCGATCAGCGCCGGGGTGACGGCGACTGCACGCTCAGGCCGCGTCGATTGCGTGCAGTGCCCGATCGCGCTTCGCTCGTGCCGCTGCGTCATCCGCCGCCGTCCGCTGCTCGTTCTCGTAGCGCCCGTCGAGGATCGCCCCCCAGACGAGAAGGCCGAGCGCTGCCACCACGAGCAAGGTGACGACGGTTCCCACCGCGAACAGGCCGATGTTGCTCATGACCGCACGCTCCGCGGGAGCACGATCGCACCCAGTGCCAGGATCGAGGGCACCCAGAGGCCGACGAAGATTCCCTGCAGCTCGTTCCCGGCGAACCAGAGCGAGACCGACAGCACGAACGAGGCGGCCGCCGCGAGGAAGAACAGTCCCCGTGCCGTCTGCTCCCGCGAGCGTGCGTCGTCGACGGCCAACCGTCGACCGGGCTGGTCTGTGACTGCGACGTTCTTCATGGCGTCCTTTCTGTCGTGAGCGGCGACCGTGACCCGGCGGTCGTACAGCTTTTGTACAGAGACTGTAGAGATATTCGCATGGCATGTCAAGTCTTGTACAGAGTCTGTACGCTTAGGAGGTGTCCGCACACCTGCGTATCGGCGAGCTCGCCCGCCGCACCGGCGTCACCCCCGAGCTCCTTCGCGCCTGGGAGCGCCGCTACGGCCTCCTCCGTCCGGAGCGGTCTTCGGGCGGCTTTCGGCTGTACTCGGCCGAGGACGAACGCCGCATCGGCAGGATGACCGCGGCGCTCGAACGCGGCATCTCCGCCGGTCAGGCGGCGCAGCTCGCGCTCGGCGAAGAGGATCTCCCCTCCGCCGACACGCTCCTCGAAGCGCTCCTCGCCTTCGACGACGTCGGGGCCCACGCCGCTCTCGACCGCCTGCTGTCGTCGCTCACGCTCGAAACGGTTCTCCGCGACGCGGTGCTCCCGACCCTCCGTGAGCTAGGCGACCGCTGGCAACGCGACGAGATCACGATCGGTCAGGAGCATTTCGCGAGCAACCTCCTTCGTGGTCGGATGCTCGGCCTCGCCCGCGGCTGGGATCGAGGCTCCGGCCCTCGAGCGCTCCTCGCCTGCCCTGCAGGCGAGCAACACGACCTCTCCCTGATCGCGTTCGGGCTCGCCCTGCGCGAGCACGGCTGGCGCATCACCTTCCTCGGCGCGGATACACCCGTTGCGACGATCGAGCAAACCGCAACGGCCCTGCAGCCCGACCTCATCGTCGTGGCGGCGATCGACGCTGCCCAGCTCACGCCCCTCACCGGGGAGCTGCGAACCCTCGCCACGAGGTTCCGGCTCGCACTCGCCTGCGAGGGCACGTTGGAGACTCTCGTGGATGAGGTCGGCGCCACCCACCTGCACGATGGCCCCATCGAGGCGGCCGCAGCCGTCGCCACGCGCATCTAGCTGACGTGTAGACACGCGGGCGTGACGTACCGCCGGCATCGTGCACCTCGTCGCACCGGCGACGGATCACCGACCGTGCCGGTAGCCCGGATGCGGCGCAACACCCAACGCGCCTTCCCAAGCCGCGTGCACGAGTTCGACTCTTGTCGGGGGCATCGCCGCTCGTCCGGGAGACGGCGAGGGCCGGATCGCTCCGGCCCTCGCTCGATCTCGATGACGCGGCGTGCTCTAGGCCGTGGTGAAGACGAACGTCGAGAAGACGTCGTAGTAGCCCTTCGGCACCACGATCTCGGCGACCGCGCCGGCCGTCGGCACTGGGCCGTTGCAGTCGGCGGACCCGCCGATGTGCAGCGGCACCGGCGCGCCGGTGGTCGACGAGGTGTCCGCCTTCGCCGTCCGCGGGACGGTCGTCTGCGGGCCGTCGCCGTACTCGCAGTAGAACTCCGGCGTCACGACGCTGTCGGGATCGCCGCCGCGGTAGATGAGGACGCGCGGGTAGACCTTGCCGGCCGCCGTGCTCGTGTCCGAGAGGATCTTGCCGACCACGCTGACGCGGCACGGCTCCTGCGCGGCGCTGCACGTGAAGCGGAACGTGCCGCTCGTCGTATCGCCGACGGGCGAGCCGAGCTCGGTCGAGTACGTCGCCCATACCGACGGCGCGGCCGTTCCACGCTGAACGCGCACGTACGCGACGCCGTACTCCTCCGGCGCGTCCTTGCCGGCCGGGCCGGCCGGGCCCTGCGGGCCTTGCGGGCCGGCAGGCCCCTGCGGGCCGGCGGGACCGGTCTCACCCTTGTCGCCCTTGGCGCCCTTGGCGCCCTTGTCGCCCTTCGCACCCTTCGCGCCCTTGGCACCCTTCGTGAACTGCGCCGCCTTGACGCCCTGCTTCGGCTTCGGCGGTGTCTTCGCCAGCTCGGTCGTGGCTGCGCTCGCGACCGAGGCCACCAGCACGAGTCCGACGATTCCGCCGATCACGGCGGCGCGTGCGTTCTTCCGCACAGCATTGAACAACTGCATCCCCTGTTCCCCCTTGAAAGTATGTCCCTGCGCCTCGTGCGCAGGTGGCCGCAACACAAGTTGTAAACCGTGTGCGTGCGGATCGTAACAGGGTTTCGCAAGACCGCAAGCGCGGTCTCCGGCTCTAGAGGACAGGCGCCGGCTCGCTGCCGGTCTCGGGCTCGTCGGCCTGGCCGTCGTCGTGCACCGTCGACGTCGCCACGCGGTTCTTGCCCGCGCGCTTGGCCTGGTAGAGCGCCGCGTCGGCGGCGGCGAGCAATGCCTCGGGGGTCGCGTACGTCGGGAACTCGGCGACGCCGAAGCTCGCCGTCACGTGCACGGGCTCACCCCTCGGACCGGGGATCACGAGCTCCGCGATCGCCTTCCGCATCGCGTCGGCCGCCCGCCTCGCATTGCCGAGTCGCGCGCCCGGGAGCACGATCACGAACTCCTCGCCGCCGAAGCGGACCGGCAGATCGGTCTCGCGCACCGAGCCGCCGAGCACGGCGGCGACCGCCTTGATCACGTCGTCGCCCGTCTGGTGGCCGTGGCCGTCGTTGATCTCCTTGAAGTCGTCGATGTCGGCGATCACGAACGAGAGGCTCGTGCCGTTCCGGCTCGCACGCACGAGCTCGTCCTCGAGCCTCGACGTCAGCTCACGCCGGTTCGCAAGCCCGGTCAACGCGTCGGTGTGCGCCTGCCTCGTCAGCCGGGCGACGTCGCCGACGACCTGCGCGAGCGGACGGGCGAGGCGGTTCGCGAGCACCGCGGCGAGCGCGAGCGTCACCGCCGCGGCGAGGAAGACGAAGCGGCGGTAGCGCTCCGAGAGCGCGTCGATCGCCGAGATCGGCTCGACCGCGACGAGCGATGTCCCGGCCGCCTTCAGCGGCGACGACTGGGCGGCGAACGCCGTCCCGCGGAGCTCGACGCGGCCGGCCCGGACCTGCAGCGACTCTCCCTCAGGCCCGCCGGCGATCACGCGGCCGTTGCGAACGAGCAGCAGCCCCGCGTGCCGGGGGAGCGGCGTCGCCTGCCGGAGCAGCGTCAGCACCTCGTCGCCGAGCGGGAGAGCGATCGTCACCGTCGCGAGCACGCGGACGCCGTCAGTGATCTTCGCGGTGGTCGCGATCCGGGGCGAGCCGGCGAGAGAGCCGATCGTGCGGCCGCGCAGGTTGATCCGCGCGTGCCGCGACTCCGCGATCCGCCGCAGCTCGGCGTCGTTGCCGGTCACGACGGCGCGCTGGAGCGGGAGCGACGTCGCGAGCTGGGTCGCCTGCACGCGGAGATTCGCGCGGAG
>JANPKC010000121.1:0-2897 GCA_031425855.1 Actinomycetes bacterium
GGTCGGCCGCGCCGGGGTGGGTGTCGTCGACGGCGGCGGCGGGGTCGTGGGCGCCGTCGAGGTCGGCGGCGTCGTCGCACACTGCGACCGCGTGATCGTGTCGGTATCCATCGTCAGCGCGCCGGCGCCGTTCGCCTGCGCGCCGGCGAGGAGCCGGCCCTGAACGGTGACGCTGTTCTGCGAGGTGATGCTCGTGTTGGCCATCACCGTGCCGACGAAGGTCGAGCTCGTCTTCAGCGTCGCCGAGCTGCCGACCTGCCAGAAGACGTTGCACGCCTGCGCGCCGCCGGTGAGGACGACGCGGCTACCGGTCTCCGTGATCAGCGTGGACGCGGACTGGAAGATCCAGACCGAGCTGGCATCGCCGTCGAGCGTGAGCGTCTGCCCGGTGGCGATCCCGAGCGAAGCAGGTACGCCGTCGTCCTTGTAGAGGCCCGGGGCGAGCGTCCTGCCACCGAGAGCGCCGGCAGCGATGAGAATCGGGCCGGTGCGTCCCGCGGCGTCCAGGTAGGCGGTACGCAGGTCGGCCTTCGCCTGCTGCGCAGCGCCGTTGGCGACGTTGGACGTGCCGTTCACCGTCGGCGCGCCGGTCACGGACGTACCCGGATGAAGCCCCAGGTCGCCGTTGATGGTGGTCGGGCCGGTGTTCGCGATCGTGTCACCGGCCAGCACGGCATAGGACGCGGCGGTGCCGAGGCCCACGGACGGCGGCCCAGCGGCGACGACGCCGCCGGCGAATGTCAGCGGGATCAACGATCCCAGCACGAGCAGGCCGAGGCCGACCCGCTTCTTGAAGAACGTCATCGTGTTCCTTCCCTCATGGAGCGTTGTCGCATCGATGCGACCTGCTCCGTCCCTGCTCACCGAGGGCGGAACTTCGTGGGCGTTTTCCTCCACGGCGAAACCGGCGACGACGAAGATCGTGAGACGTCGCACGAACTGGTGTGTCCACTTCGTCGGCATCTGAAACGAACACTCGAGCCGCTAGCCACGGGCGACCAGCCGCCGCAGCGTCCTTCCCGCCTGCGGCTCGGCGACGACGATACCGGCCATGATCACCGCGCAACCGCCCCAGCCGAGCAGCCCGAGCCGGTCTCCGGCGAGCCAGAACCCGAAGATCCCGGCGAACACGGGCTCCAGGGCGAAGGCGAGCGCCGTCCGGTTCGCGCTCGTCCTGCGCTGGGCCCAGGTCTGGACGAGAAACCCGAGTGCGCTGGCGAAGATGCCGGTGACGAGGAGGGCGCCCCAGACGGTCCAGCCGCGCGGGAGCTCGACCTGGCCCAGCGCGAGCGCAACGGCGGCGAAGCCCGCGAAGGCTGCGAGCAGCTCCGCCTGCGTGAACGCGATCGGGTCGTACCGGGGGGCGTAGCGCTCCATCAGAGCGATCTGGAGCGAGTAGGCGGCCGAGCCGCCGAGCACGAGCAGGTCGCCGACCGGGTCGCCCGCGCCGACGCCCGAGAGCATCGCGAGCCCGGCGACGGCGAGCGCGACGCCCACCCAGACCCAGCCGCCGACGCGCGTCCGAAAGAGGAGCAGCCCGAGCAGCGGCGTGAAGACGACGTAGAGGCCGGTGATGAAGCCGGCGCTCGAGACGGTCGTCCGCTCGAGCCCGGCCGTCTGGAGCGCGTAGCCGAGCGCGAGCAGGAGGCCGAGCGACGCGCCCGCCGCCCAGCCCTGACGGCCGAGCCCCCGAAGCCGGCCCGCCGCGGGGACGGCGAGCACCAGGGACGCGATCGCGAACCGCACCGCCAGGAACGCGAACAGCGGATAGAGCGCGACCGCGTCCTTGACCTGGACGAACGTGACCCCCCAGACGGCGGTGACGAGCACGAGCGCGAGCAGCGCGAGCATCGGGGCGATTCTAGGACCGCGCTCAACTCCGGTGCCCGCCTGCCGATCACCGGGCCCTACCGAAAGGAGGAGCCGATGATCCGTCTCTCGAAAGCACGGCTGGCACTGATCGCCGCATCCGCGACCGTCCTCGCGGGCGTAGGTGTCGGCATCGCCGCCTGGTCCACAAACGGAAGCGGCACCGCCTATGCCAAAGCAGCCACCGCAGGCGCCGTCACGCTGAGCGACGCGAGCGCATCGACCACGGGCGATCTCTACCCGGGCGGCGGTGGCGCGCTCAAGCTCAAGGTGACGAACCCGAACTCGTTTCCGGTGCAGATCACCGCGGTGAGCGGCAACGGGGCGATCACGAGCGACGCGGGCGCGGGCTGCAACGCCGGCCACGGCGTCACCTTCGCCGACCAGACCGGCCTGTCGCTGGCGCTGGCGGCCGGAGCAACGACGGTGTTCTCCCTCAGCGGGTCCGTCGCCATGTCGACCAGCTCGGTCAACTCATGCCAGGGAGCGATCTTCTCGATTCCCGTCACGGTCACCGCGGCAAGCGCCTAGGCGCCCTCCTGCTCGCGCTTCTCGTCGTCCCGGCCGCCGCGGGCGCGTGGAGCGCGACGGGTGGCGGCACGAGCGCAGCCGCAGCCGCGTCGATGCCGACCGGATCGACGCCGGGCGCGGTCGCCGTCCTGACGACGGTCACGGTGACCTGGCCGGCGGTCTCCGTTGGTGGCAGCGGTGTGGCCGGCTACGTCGTCAAGCGCTACGAGACGCTCTCCGGGAGTCTCAGCACGATCGGCGGCAGCTGCACCGGCATCGTCGCGGCCACGACCTGCTCCGACTCAGGCGTTCCCCTGGGAGCGTGGCGGTACTCGGTGACGCCGGTCCACCATGCCTGGACGGGGACGGAGAGCGCACGCAGCATCTCGGTCGCGGTCACGCTGTAGGTCTGCGGCGTCGGCGACCCACGGGCTCCGGGAGCTCCGGAGCCCGAGGGCGCGGCCGGGTAGAGCGTCTCGGCGACCGTGTCCCAGACCGCGTCGGCGGCGTCCTTGGTC
>JANPKC010000122.1:0-3858 GCA_031425855.1 Actinomycetes bacterium
CCCGAGCACCTCACACAAGACAAGAAGAAGGGGGCTCGTGGGGGAAACCTGGTTTCCCCCACGGGAGCGAGCCGAAGGCGAGTGACGCTCATGCGGGCGGTGTCGCGCGCCTCGGACGGCCGAGCTCGTGCATCTCGGCGAGCCAGGCGTGCAGCGCGTGGATCCGGCGCTGCACCTCCGCGGAGGCCTCGCGGTAGCCCTTCGCGCCCTTCGGCAGCCCGTCGAAGCGGACCGGCTCCCCCCAGGCGACCGAGATCGGGCGGAAGTTGCCGGGCTTCCACTCGTACGAGCCGTAGATCGCGGCGGGCACGACCGGCACGCCCTCCTGGACCGCCACCATCGCCGCGCCGGGCTGCACCTGCCCCGGGACGCCGTCGAGCTGCCGAGTCCCCTCGACGAACAGGCCGAGCGCGTGCCCCTCGCGGACCGCCTCGCGCATCAGCCGCACCGCCTCGCGGTCGGACTCGCCGCGGCGGACCGAGATCGTCCCGAAGCTCCGGATCAGCTGGCCGAGCCCGGGGATCCGGTGCGCCTCGACCTTGGCGACGAAGTACATCGACCGGGGCGAGAGCAGCCCGAACACCGGTGGGTCGACCCAGTGGAAGTGGTTGAAGGCGAGCACGACACCGCCCGTGCGCGGCACCCGCTCCGCCCCGTAGTTGCGGAGGGGCGTCAGCAGCCGGACGAGGCTGCCGATCGTGTACCGGCCCACCTGCCAGACGGCGTCGGCGCTGCTCACGACGACCGCTGGGCGACGACGATCTCCTCGATCCGCGCCACCACCTCGTCCACGGCGAGGTCGGTCGTGTCGATCTGGATCGCGTCCTCGGCCGGCCGCATGTTGCCCGCGTCCTTCTCGTCGCGAAGGCGGAGGTCGGTGGCGAGCGCGTCGGCGCCGATCCCCGGCCGCTCCGAGGAGCGCCGGGCGGCCCGCGTCCGCTCATCGGCCACGAGGTAGACCTTTACCTGAGCCTGAGGTGCGACGACCGTGCCGATGTCCCGCCCCTCGATCACGACGTCGCCCTCGCTGCCGCGCGCGCGCTGCCGCTCGCGCATGACCTCGCGCACCTGCGGGTGGCGGGCGACGACGGGGACGAGCTTGTCGATGTCGGGCTTGCGGATCGAGGAGGTGACGTCGCAGCCGTCGATGAAGACGCGGCCCTGCTCGTCGAACCCGACCGGCTGCTCGACCGCGAGCGCGGCCAGCTCGCCGGCGAGGTCGAGCGGGAGCCCGCGCCGCCGCGCCAGCCAGGTGAGGGCCCGGTACATCGCCCCCGTGTCGAGGTAGCGGAAGCCGAGCCGCTCGGCGAGAAGCCGTGCAACGGTGCTCTTGCCGGCCCCAGCGGGCCCGTCGATGGCAACGATCATCAGGAGGTAGTCGTACGCAGTGAGTCGAGAACGTCGTAGAAGCCGGGGAAGCTTACCGCCGCTGACTCGGGGCCCACGACATCCACCCCCTCGCGCGAGACCAGCCCGGTGATCGCGGCGAGGATCGCGATCCTGTGGTCGCCGCGCGCGTCGAACGCGCCGCCGCCGCGGATCCGTGACGGGACGCCACGCACCGCGAACCCGTCCGGCGTCGCCCGGATGTGGGCGCCGAGGCTGCGCAGGCCGTCCGCAACCGCCTCGATCCGGTCGGTCTCCTTCGCCCGCAGCTCGGCGGCGCCGCGGAGGGCGCTGTCGCCGTGGGCGTGGATCGCGAGCAGCGCGAAGAGCGGCAACTCGTCGACGAGCAGCGGTACCTCCGCGGCGCCGATCGTCGCACCGACGAGCTCGGAGGGACGGACGTCGAGGTCGCCGGCCGGCTCGCCGCCGATCCGACGGCGGTTGAAGACGGTGATGTTCGCGCCCATCCGCTCCAGCACGGCGAGGAGCCCCGTTCGCCGCGGGTTCAGGTTGACGCCGTGGATCGTCAGCTCAGAGCCGGCGAGCAGGGTGCCGGCGACGATGAACGGGGCCGCCGACGAGAAGTCGCCCGGGATCTCGACCTCGCCCAGCTCGAGCCGCTCGGGGGGAGCGACGGAGACGCTGCGCGGCTTCCGCGTCACCCGCACACCGGCCTGGGCGAGCAGGTTCTCGGTGTGGTCGCGGGTCGGCAGCGGCTCCTCGACCGTCGTCTCGCCGCCCTCGGCATAGAGGCCGGCGAGCAGCACGGCCGACTTCACCTGCGCGCTCGCGACCGGGAGCTCGTACGTGATCGGAGCGAGCGCGCCGCCCTCGACCGTGAAGGGAGCGCGTCCGTCGGTCGTCTCGACGCTCGCACCGAGCAGGCGCAGCGGCTCGGCGATCCGCTCCATCGGCCGCGCGCGGAGCGACTCGTCGCCGGTGAGCTCGAACCGGCCTCCCTGGCCGGCGAGGAGCCCGGGCAGCAGGCGCATCAGCGTCCCCGCGTTCCCGCAGTCGATCGGCCCCTTCGGCGGGGTCAACCCGCGCAGGCCGGCGCCGAAGACGCGCAGTGTCTCGGGATCGGCCTCGTAGACGCGCACGCCGAGGTCGCGCACCGCCTTGATGGTCGCCTCCGTGTCCTCGGAGCGGCCGAAGCCGGAGATGCGCGTCTCGCCCTCCCCCACCGCTGCCAGCAGCACGGCCCGGTGCGAGAGCGACTTGTCGCCGGGGACGGCGATGTGGCCCCGGATCGCGGCGGCGGGCTCGATCTTCACGACTCGTCCTCGAGGACGGGCGCGACGACGACGCCGTAGCCCTGCTGCTCCAGGAGCGCCGCCGCCCGCGCTGCCTCGCCCTCGCCCGCGACGAGGATCGCGAGCGTGCCGCCGCGCTCGCTCGAGAGATGCTGCAGGTCGAAGTCGGCGATGTTGATCCGCTCCGCGCCGAGCGCCTGCGCGATCCCGGCGATCACGCCGGGCCGGTCGGGGACGTGGACGCGCAGCCGTTGCAGCGCACCGGCATCCTCGTAGGCGGTCTCGAGCAGGCGGCGGCGGTTGGCGGACGCCTCCCCGATCCAGCGGGCGAGGAAGCCGGCGTCCCCGGCTGCGAGCGCCGTCTCGAGCTGCTCGACGCGGCGCCGGTGCTCGGCGAGCGACGCGCCGAGCGCCGCTCTGTTCTCGAGGAAGATGTCGACCCAGATCCGGGGGTTGGCGCCGGCGACGCGGGTCATGTCGCGGAGCGAGCCGCCGGCCGCGTCGAGCGGGTCGTGCCCGTCGACCTTGCCGCCGCCGGCCTGGTTCAGGAGCACGTTCGCGAGCGCGTGCGGCAGGTGGCTCGTGACTGCGACGAGCCGGTCGTGCGCCTCGGGATCGATCGCCACGGGCACCGCGCCGAGAGCGGAGACGAACCCGTGCATCACCTTGTAGCTGTCGGGGTCGGTCGCCGCGACCGGCGTCAGGAACCACGTCGCGCCCTCGAAGAGCTCGGCCGTCGCCCACTCGGGCCCGCGGGCCTCGGAGCCGCAGATCGGGTGCCCGCCGACGAAGCGACCGACCCCTGCCGCGGCCGCGCAGACACCGCCCTTCGTCGAGCCGACGTCGGTCACCGTGACGGACGGCCCGCTGGCCTCGAGGACGGCCCGCACCTGCGCGGGCAGCGCGGTCACGGGGGCGGCGACGACGGCGAGGTCGGCTCCTGCGAGCGCGGCGGCGAGATCGGCGGCGGGCTCTGCGGCACCGCGCTCGGCGGCGGTGGCGAGATGCCCGGCGTCCGGGTCCCAGCCGCAGACGTCTGCGATCCCCGCGCGGCGCGCCGCCAGCCCGACCGAGGCCCCGATCAGCCCGGTCCCGACGATCGCGACCCTGGTCACCCGATCGTCTTGCCGAGCAGCGAGGCGAGCGCCCTGATCTCGTGGGCGAAGTCGGCGAACTCGCTCGCGGGGATCTGCTGCGGCCCGTCGCAGAGCGCCTCCTC
>JANPKC010000123.1:0-2340 GCA_031425855.1 Actinomycetes bacterium
GCCTCGACGAGGACGACTCCTCCTTCGGCCTCTGGGCCGAACAGCTGATCGCCGAGTCGACCGGAAAGCAGGGCAAGGGGCTCATCCCCGCGCCCGGTGAGTCCCCGGACGGCCCTGATCGCCAGCGCGGTGAGGTGCGGCTCGAGGACGCGTATGGGCTCGGCGCCGAGTTCTACCGCTGGGAGTTCGCGACCGCGGTCGCCGGCCACGTGCTCGAGATCAACCCGTTCGACCAGCCCAACGTCCAGGCTGCGAAGGACAAGACGAACGAGGTGCTGGCAGCGGGCGAGCCGGAGCTCGAGCCGCGCGGATCGCTCGACGAGTTGCTCGCCCAGGCGCAGGCGGGCCGCGACTACGTCTGCATCCAGGCCTTCATCGATCCGGCCCGCGAGGACGAGCTGGCGCCGCTCGTGGCTCGTGCCCGCGAGACCGACTGCGTCGTCACGCACGGCCTCGGTCCGCGCTACCTGCACTCGACCGGCCAGCTGCACAAGGGCGGGCCGGACACCGGGCTCTTCGTGCAAGTGGTCGACGAGACCGGCCACGAGCTGGCGATCCCCGGACGCGAGTTCGGCTTCGGCCGCCTGATCCGCTCGCAGGCCGCGGGAGACTTCGCCGCGCTCGAGGAACGCGGCCGGCGTGCTGTTCGAATCCGACTGGAGGACATCTAGATGCAACTGGGCATGGTCGGCCTCGGCCGGATGGGCGCCGGGATGACGAAGCGGCTCGAGCAGCATGGGATCGAGATGAAGACGTTCGACCCGAACGTCGCCTCGACGGCGAAGACGCTGCGGGCGCTCGCGAAGCAACTCGACGCGCCGCGGCACGTCTGGATGATGGTCCCGGCCGGGAAGATCACCGAGGACACGTTCCAGAAGCTGCTCGGGATCCTGGAGCCCGGCGACACGATCGTCGACGGTGGCAACTCGAACTTCCGCGACTCGCAGCGCCGCCATGCGGAGGCCAAGAAGCGCAAGCTCGCGTTCGTCGACGTCGGCGTCTCCGGCGGCATCTGGGGGCTCGAAGTCGGCTTCTGCCTGATGGCCGGCGGCGAGAAGGCCCCGGTGAAGCGCCTTGTGCCGGTATTCGACGCGCTGGCGCCGGAGAACGGCTGGGCGCACGTCGGCACTTCGGGCGCCGGCCACTTCACGAAGATGGTCCACAACGGGATCGAGTACGGGCTGATGCAGGCGTATGCCGAGGGCTTCGAGCTGATGAACCAGTCCGAGTTCACGCTCGACCTCTCCGAGATCGCGGGGATCTGGCGCTACGGGTCGGTCGTGCGCTCGTGGCTCCTGGAGCTCCTGCACGAGGCGCTCGAGCAGCACGGCGACGGGCTCGACGACATCGCGCCGTACGTGGAGGACTCGGGCGAGGGCCGCTGGACGATCAACGCCGCGATCGACAGCAGCGTGCCGCTGCCGGCGATCACCTCCGCGCTCTACTCCCGGTTCGCCTCGCGCCGCGAGATCGACTTCTCGGCGAAGGTGCAGGCGGCGTTGCGGAACCAGTTCGGCGGGCACGCCGTCAAGGCCGTCAAGGCGGCGAAGAAGGGATCCGACCCGCGGTGAGCTCGACCGACGACGGCAATCCGCTCGTCGAGGGCCTGCGGCTCCGGCGCAGCCCGGACTCGTGCGCGATCGTGATCTTCGGCGCGACGGGCGACCTGACGCAGCGGAAGATCTTCCCCGCGCTCTACGCACTTGCACTCCGGCGGCTGCTGCCCGAGCGGTTCGGGGTCGTCGGCGTCGCCCGCACCGAACAGACGACCAAGCAGTGGATCGCGGCGATGAAGAAGGCGGTCCGCGAGCACGCACGCGACGACTTCGACGCGCAGGTGTGGAACGACCTGGCCGACGGGATGCGCTACGTCGCGACCGACTTCGCCGACGACGAGGGCCAGAACCGCGTCGTCGACGCGCTGCGCGACCTCGACGAGCAGCGCGGATGCTCCGGCAACCGCCTCTACTACCTCGCCGTCCCGCCCGGCGTCTTCGAGACGATCGTCAACGAGCTCGGCGAGCGGCGCAGCACCGAGGGCTGGATCCGGCTGATCGTCGAGAAGCCGTTCGGGCACGACCGCGACTCGGCGCACCGGCTGAACGCGATCCTGCAGCAGCACTTCACCGAGGAGGAGATCTTCCGGATCGACCACTACCTCGGCAAGGAGACGGTCCAGAACATGCTCGCGCTGCGGTTCGCCAACGGCATCTTCGAGCCGATCTGGAACCGCCAGTTCATCGACCACATCCAGATCACGGTCGGGGAGTCGATCGGGATCGAAGGCCGTGCCTCCTTCTACGAGCAGGCCGGCGTGATCCGCGACGTCTTCCAGAACCA
>JANPKC010000124.1:0-2619 GCA_031425855.1 Actinomycetes bacterium
GTCGCGAGCTGCGGGTGGATCATCCCGGAGCCCTTGGCCATCCCGCCGACGGTAAAGCCGTGGAGCGAGACGGCCGCCTCCTTCGTCTTCGTGTCGGTGGTGAGGATCGCCTCTGCAGCGTCGAGACCGCCCTCAGGCGAGAGCGACGGCACAGCGTGGCGCAGGCCGCCGAGCACCCGCTCGAGCGGCAGCAGCGCACCGATCACGCCCGTCGAGAGGACGAGCACCTCTTCCGCGTGGAGGTCGAGGAGGCGGCCTGCCTCGGCGGCGGTCGCGAGCGCATCGAGCTCGCCGCGCTGGCCCGTCGCCGCGTTCGCGACGCCGGAGTTGATCACGATCGCCTGCGGTTGGGTCGTCTCGAGATGCTGCTTCGAGATCACGACCGGCGCTGCCAGAACCTGGTTGACGGTGAACATCGCCGCGCCGGTCGCGGGGACGGTCGAGCGGACGACGGCGAGGTCGAGCCCCTTCCGCCGGATGCCCGCGTGGACACCGGAGGCGGCGAACCCCTTCGCGGCGGTGACGCTCATACGAGGACTCCCGAGAGCCGCAGCCCGGCCGTCTCGGGCAGCCCGAGCGCGAGGTCCGCGTTCTGCACCGCCTGGCCCGCTGCGCCCTTGCCGAGGTTGTCGAGGGCGCACACGACGATTCCCGTCCCGGTCGAGCGGTCGGTGAAGACGCCGAGCTCGGCACCGTCCGTGCCCTGGACGCGAGAGAGCTCCGGCGCGACCCCCTCCGGCAGCACGGTCACTGCGGGAGAGGAGGCGTACGCCTCCTCGAGCGCATCCCGCAGATCGGCGGTCGGCGTCACGTAACAGGTGGCGAGCAGCCCGCGCCGCACCGGCAGCAGGTGCGGGACGAAGCAGACGGGGAAGCCGAGCGCCTGCGCGATCTCGGGCGCGTGCTGGTGCGAGCCGACCTTGTAGGGCGAGACGTTCTCGAGCACCGAGGTGGCGTGGGACGACGCCTTCAGCGTCCGCCCGGCGCCCGAGACGCCCGACTTCGCGTCGACGACCACACCGGTCGGCTCGATCGCGTCCACGAGCGGCGCGAGCGCGAGCAGCACGGCGGTGGCGTAGCAGCCCGGATTCGCGATCAGCGGCCCTTCCGGCGGGAAGAGCTCCGGGATCGCGTAGCTCCACGCGTCGAGCGAGGCGGCGTCCGGATGCTCGAAGCCGTACCAGTCGGGATAGAGCGAGGCGTTCGCGAGGCGGTGCGCGCCCGAGAGGTCGACGACGACGGCGTCGGGGGGTGGCGCGAGCCCGGCTGCCCGCTCGTGCTCGAGGCAGCAGAAGACGAGCTCGGCCCCGGCCGCGAGCGCCTCGTCGTTGCCGACGAACGCCGGTAGCGAGCCGTCGAGCCGCGGGTCGAGCATGCTCGCGGGCGAGCCGGCCAGCGAGTCGGAGCCGAGCGCGACGAGCTCCAGCTCGGGATGTGCGAGCACGCGGTCGAGCGTCTCCTGGCCGGAGTAGCCGGACGCGCCGAGGATCGTCGTCGTGATCGCCATGGTGCGTATTATGCATATATTGTGATTACTATGCAGACGATGGACGCAGGGCTCGCGCTCGAGGACGGCACCTTCTTTCCCGGCCGCTCCGTCGGCGCGCGGGGGATCGCGGCCGGGGAGGCGTGCTTCACGACCGCGTCGGCGGGCTACGAGCAGGCCGTCACCGACCCGAGCTACGCGCGCCAGGTGCTCACGTTCGCCTCGCCGCTCGTCGGCAACTACGGCGTCGACGAGGCGCTGCTCGAGTCCGGCCGGGTCTGGACGGAGGGCGTCGTCATGCGCCGCTCGCGTCCCGAGTGGTCGAACTGGCTCGCCGGCCGCGGCGTCGTCGCGCTCGAGGAGGTCGACACGCGCGCGCTCGTCCGGCGCCTGCGCGAGGACGGCGCGATGCGCTGCGCCCTCGGCACCGCGAGCGCCGAGGCGCTGCACGGGCGCGCGCTGGCGCAGCCGCACCTCGACTGGCCCCGGATGCTCGAGGAGCCGGCCCTCGCCTCGCCCCCGCCCGCGCTCGACGCCTCCGTGACGGAGCCGTTCAGCGTCGGCGCCGGCCCGCGCGTCGTCGTCCTCGATCTCGGCTGCAAGCGCTCGATCGTGCGCCGGCTCGTCGAGTCGGGCGTGGAGGCCGTCGTCGTCCCCGGCACGTGGGACGCCGCTGCGGTGCTCGAGCTCGAGCCGGCGGCGGTGCTCGTCGGCAACGGGCCCGGCGACCCGGCGCAGCTCGACGGGCCGGTCGACACCGTGCGCGACCTGCTCGGCCGGGTCCCGCTCTTCGGGATCTGCCTCGGCCACCAGCTCGTCGGGCTCGCGCTGGGCCTGCGGACGTTCAAGCTGCCGTTCGGCCACCGCGGCGCAAACCACCCCGTCCGCGTCACCGGCTCGAAGCGCGTGCTCGTGACCGCCCAGAACCACCGCTTCGCGGTCGAGCCGGGTGACGCCGCCGAGGTCAGCCACGTCTCGCTGAACGACGGCACCGTCGAGGGCCTCCGCGGCGACGGCTTCGTGACGCTCCAGTTCCATCCCGAGGCCGCACCCGGCCCGCACGACGCCGTGCCCTTCTTCGACCGGATCGCGACGGCATGCCGAAGCGCACGGATCTCCATGGCGTCCTGATC